>DASVIY010000249.1:0-3190 GCA_036386195.1 Acidimicrobiia bacterium
AGTTCGACCAGCAGCCCGACGGATCCCGGGTCGCGCTACCCGAACCCAGCATCGACACCGGGGCCGGGCTCGAGCGCATGCTCTTCGTCGCGCAGGGCGTCGACTCGATCTTCGACAGCGATCTCTTCCGGCCCCTGATCAAGGCGGCGGAGACCGTGACCGGTGCGCGCTACGGCGCCGACCCGCAGAGCGATCTGGCGCTGCGGATCCTCGCCGAGCACGGCCGCACGATGACGTTTCTCGTGAGCGACGGTGTCGTGCCGTCCAACGAGGAGCGTGGCTACGTGCTTCGCCGCATCATCCGGCGCGCGGTGCGTCACGCGTACGTCTTGGGCGTCGAAGACCCGGTGACACCGACCATGGTCGATGCGACCGTCGAAGTCATGGGCGGCGCGTACCCCGAGGTCGTGCGCAACCATGAGCTCGTGCGCAACATCGTGACGCGTGAAGAGGCCCGGTTCCGCCAGACGCTCACGCGCGGCGTCGACATGCTCGACGCCATCATCGATCGGGGTGACGTGAGCGGCGAGGACGCGTTCTTCCTCCACGACACGCTCGGCTTCCCGATCGATCTCACGCGCGAGATCGCACAGGAGCGCGGCCGCGCGATCGATGTCGACGGGTTCGCGGCCCGCATGGGTGAGCAACGCACCCGGGCCCAGGACGCGCACAAGGCCGCCGGCGGCAAGGCGACCGCGCCGGTCGCGCTGTACCGCGAGCTCAACGACGACTACGGGCCCACCGAGTTCACCGGGCGCCAGGAATACGAGACGAGCGGCGCGAAGGTGCTCGCGCTCATCGGCGGTCCCGAACGGCTCGCGCAGGCGGGCGAGGGCACCACGGTCGACGTGGTGCTCGACCGCACCCCGTTCTATGCCGAGTCGGGCGGCCAGATCGGCGACACCGGCACGATCACCACCGCCGACGGCTCGGCCCGCGTGCGTGTGGTCGACACCCGCTACGGGCTGCCGGGCACGCTCGTGCTGCATCGCGGCGTCGTCGAGGCGGGCTCGTTGAGCGAGAGTGACGAGGTCGTGGCGGCGATCGACGGTGACCGCCGCGACCGCATCCGGCGCAACCACACCGCCACGCACGTCCTCCACTGGGCGCTGCGCGACGTGCTCGGCAGTCACGTGAAGCAGGCCGGCTCGCTCGTCGCGCCCGACCGGTTGCGTTTCGACTTCAGCCACTACGAAGCCGTCACTCCGCAGCAGCTCGACGAGATCGAGGCGCGGGCCAACGCCGAGGTCATCACCGACGCGCCCGTCCGCCACTACGAGACCACCAAGGAGCACGCCGAGACGTTGGGTGCGATCGCGTTCTTCGGCGACAAGTACGGCGACATCGTGCGCGTGCTCGAAGCGGGAGAGCACTCGATCGAGCTCTGCGGCGGCACGCACGTGCACGCGCTGGGTTTCATCGGCCCGATCAAGATCGTCAGCGAGGGCTCCATCGGCTCGAACCTCCGACGCATCGAGGCGGTCACCGGTCCCGGCGCGCTCGATTACATCCGCGACGAGGAGCGGCACCTCCACGACGCCGCGCAGTTGCTGAAGATCGCGCCGTCGGAGCTGCCCGACCGGGTGGCGCGGCTGCTCTCGCAAGTGAAGGAGCTCAACGACGAGCTCGGCGTCGCCCGCGCGCAACAAGCGGGCGCCGAAGCCGCGACGTTGATCACCGACGCGGTCGACGGGGTCGTGAGCGCGCGTCGCGACGGCATGTCGCCCGACGACCTGCGTCAGCTTGCGATTGCGGCACGCGACCGGTTGGGTCACGGCGTGGTCGTCGTCGTGGGCCTCTCGCCCGACGGCGCGAAGGCCGGGATCGCGGTCGCCGTAAGCAGCGATCTCGTGAGTGGAGGTGCCTCCGCAGCGGAGATCGCGCGCCCGGCGGCCAAAGCCGTCGGGGGCGGCACCGCCAAGAATGCCGACGCGGTGGTCGGCGGGGGCCCGAAGGTCGACGGCATCGATCAGGCGCTCACGCTCGCCACCAAGCTCGCCCACGAAGCCACGGGCGCCGGCGGCGCGGCCCCGCTCGCGAGCTGAGCGGGACTGCAGTGGGCCGGGTGCTCGGAGTCGATCTCGGCACGCGACGTATCGGCCTCGCGCTCTCCGACCCGGGCGGGGTGATCGCGAGCCAGCTCGCGGTGCTCGAGCGCAGCGGCGATGTCGCGGCTGATCACGTCTCGATCATCGCGACGGCCGAGGAGCACGGCGCCGAGCGCATCGTCGTCGGGCTCCCGCTCGCGCTGTCGGGCAAGGCCGGCCCCGCCGCGAAGGCCGCGCTGGACGAGATCGAGGAGCTGCGCGGGGTTGCGGGCGAGGCACTTCCGGTCGAGCCGTTCGACGAACGCCTCACGACTGTGATCGCAGAGCGGGATTTGATCGACGCCAAGATGCGACGGGACGACCGCCGTCAAGTGATCGACAAGGTCGCCGCCGCCGTGATGCTGCAATCGTGGCTCGAGGCGCGGCGGTGAGCGATGACGTCGACGATCACGAACCCGACGACCGCGGTGATCATGGTGATGACGACGATCTCGACGTGCCCGCCTGGGTCAGTGGCGCCGACCGCGACGCGACCAAAGCCGAGGCTGCCCGGGCCGCCCTGCGCTCGAAGCGCCGAGCCGCGCTGGCCGAGCGCCGCCGTCACCGACGCCGCGTCTGGGCCGCGTTCGCGGTCGTGGCCGTGCTCGTCCTGCCGTTCGTGGTGTTCGCAGGATGGCTCTGGTACGAGATCTCACCGCCCGGCGGCGCGGGGCAACGCGTGAGCCTCGACGTGCAGCAGGGGTGGAGCACCCCGCGTATCGCCGACGAGCTGCAGGCCCGCGGCGTCATCGGTTCGTCACTCGTCTTCCAGATCTACGCGCGTGTCCACGGCGGGGGACCGTTCCAAGCGGGGATCTACGACCTCCGCACCAACCTCGGCGCCAGTGCCGCCATGAGTGCGCTCGAGCGCGGCGCGAGCGAACGGCGCGTCGTGCTGCCACCCGGTCTGACCCTCGAGCAGATCGCGGCGAAGGTCGGGCAGGTGCGCCACCTCTCGGGCGCGAAGTTTCTCGCCGCGGCGCGCTCGGGGGTGGTGCGCTCCAAGTACGAGCCACCCGGAGTGAGCTCGCTCGAAGGACTCACGTACCCCGACACGTACTTCGTGAGCGAGCACGACACCGAGACCGCCGTCCTGCGCCGGC
>DASVIY010000250.1:0-11501 GCA_036386195.1 Acidimicrobiia bacterium
GGCCCCGGCGATCCCAGAAGAAGTCCGAAAGTTTTCCTGTGGCACTGACCGCTCTGTGCCGATACACGAGTGTGTGACAAATTCCCTGGAGCTTGCCGCGCTCGTGGAACGGGCCAAAGCGTGCGACCACGAGGCGTGGGAAGCGCTGTATCGGGGCGCCTATCCGCGGCTGATGGCGTACGCGTCGCGGCGTCTGGATCCCGAGCCGGCGGTTGACGCGGTGGCCGAGACGATGGCACGAGCCGTAGCCGCGATCGACCGGTTCCAGCTGGAGCGGGCGGGATTCGACGGCTGGCTCTTCGGGATCCTGCGTCACGTGGTCCTCGACATGCACCGGGCGGCGTATCGAGAGAAAGCGCGCGTCCGGCACGAAGCGCCGGTCGCGGAGTCGGGGCCGCTGGATGCGCTCATCGACGGCGAAGAAGTCACCGCATTGCGGGAAGCGTTCTCGACCTTGAATCGGGCAGACCAGGAGATCCTCGAGTTGCGCGTCGTCGCCGGGTTGAGCTCCGACGAGGTCGCCACCGCGATCGGCAAGCGCCCGGGAACGGTCCGCATGGCACAAGCGCGCGCGCTCGACCGCCTCGAGCAACGACTGCAAGAACGATTGAAGGAGCGGGTATGAGTCTCGCCGGCGGCGACCTCCTCGACGCGCTCGCCACCGAGATGCAAGCGCCGAGCGCGGAGCCGAGTCAGGCAGAGCTGATGTGCCTTCACCGCGCCATCGACGAGCGTCGGCGCGCGCCGCTTGCGGCACCGACGACGCGCCGACCACGGTTGCGGAGCCCCGTCGCGATCGCCGCAGCTTCGGTGGCGGTGGCGTTCGGTGGCACGGCGACGGCCTTCGCCGCCGGCGCCCCGATCCCGCGGCCGGTTCGCATGGTCGCGCACGACGTCGGGCTCCCCGTCGACTCGCCGCAACTCTCCGACGCGAAGCACGCCGTCGCAGATCTCGGTCAGGTCCTTGCCGGATCCGACGACGCCGCAATCGCGCGAGCGCGCGATCAACTGCTCAGTCGCCTGGACGCGCTCAGCGCCGCGGAACGTCGGGGCCTCGCGTTCGTGAGCGGGCCACTCCTCGCGCAGGCAGCCGATCGACTCCGCGCGAACGGCGCCTCGCCACTCTCAGGATTCGGCGGCCCGGCGACGGGAACATCGGGCGACACCGGTTCGGGTACTGGCGACGACAGCTCCACGCCGAGCTCGGATGGGTCCGGATCGAAGGGCGGTGCCGGAACCCAACCGTCGGACTCCGGCTATGGGGGTGCGGGCGAGCGGCCCGGCAACGAGGCGGCCGGCCGGAATGGGTCGGGCGACTACCGGGGTTCCAGCAGGGCTACTCGGAGCGATGGACCGTCCGGCGGCGTGGACGCCACCAACCCGACGTCCGGTGACTCGCAATCGGCTGATCACGCGAGCAGCGCTGCAAGCTCGCAGGACGCGCACGTTACGCAGAGTCAACCTGAGAACGGCCTTCCCGCGATTGTGCGCGTGGACCTGTAACGCGACGTTCCCGCCGACGAGCTGACCCCGGGCAGCGCGGCGGTACGCTCGGCCGCCGTGGACCTGACGCCGACGACCGACGAGAACGCGGTGCGCGCCGAGGTGCGGGGCTGGCTTCGGGAGCATCTCCCCTGGGAGTACGGACGCGGCCTCCCGCCCCGGTTCGACGATCTGGAGGACGAGGTCGCGTTCGGTCGCGAGTGGCAGGCCAAGCTCGCTGCGGCGCGATGGGTGGGCGTGGCGTGGCCCGAGCAATACGGCGGCCGGGGCGGCGGACCGGTCGAGCATTTCATCGTGACCGAGGAGCTCGCACGCGCGCGTGCACCCGAGCTTGTCGGCCGCATCGGCATCAATCTGGTCGGACCGACGCTGCTCGCGAACGCAACGCCCGCGCAGCAACAACGATGGCTGCCGAAGATCCTCTCGGCCGGCGAGCTGTGGTGCCAGCTGTTCAGCGAACCCGGCGCAGGGTCGGATCTCGCCGCCGTCGCGACGCGCGCCGCACCTGTCGACGGCGGCTGGGTCGTCAACGGCCAGAAGGTCTGGACCAGTTACGCGCAGTTCGCCGACTGGGGCGTGTGCCTCGCCCGCACCGACCCTGACGCACCGAAACAGCACGGCATCTCGTACCTCGTCGTCGACATGCACGCGCCCGGTGTGGAGGTGCGGCCGCTGCGCCAGATCACCGACGAGTCGGAGTTCAACGAGGTGTTCTTCACCGACGTGTTCGTGCCCCGCGAGCAGCTGATCGGCCCCGAAAACGAGGGCTGGCGGGTGACCAACTCCACCTTGTCGCACGAGCGGGGCATCAACCCGCGCCAGCTCGTCATCCACATCCAACTCGTCGAGGAGCTCCTGCGGCTCGCACTCGAGACCGGGGCCTACGACGACCACCGGCTCCGGCAGCGGGTCGCGCAGGCCTATGTCGAGGTGCGATTGTTCCAGCTCCACAACTGGCGCACGCTCTCGCGGCTCTCGAAGGGCCAGGCGCCGGGCCCCGAGGGCAGCCTGCTCAAGCTCTACTGGAGCGAGATGAGCAAGCGCCTGCACGACTCGGCCATGGCGGTCCTGGGGCCCGCGGCGCCGCTCTGGCGCGGCGCGCGGCACAACCCTGGCGACGGGAACTGGCAACGCTCCTGGCTCTACTACCAGGCATCTTCGATCTGGGCCGGCGCCAACGAGATCCAACGGAACATCATCGGTGAGCGGGTGCTCACGCTCCCCCGCGAGCCGCGGACCTGAGCACGCGAAACTCCCGTCCGGCCACGATGTTTCCAACACGCCCCGTGTACGCTTGGGCTTTCACCTGGGATTGGGCGGAGTTGACGCAAACCAGCGGGTACGCACCCGTTCTGACGCAAGGTCTCGTCGCAGAGCTGCAGGGCTTCGCGCACCGGCTCGACCAGCTGAGTGACGCCGAGTGGGAGCTCGCGACGCGCGTTGCGAACGGCCACGTCCTCGACCTGGCGAACCGGTTCAGCGAGATGGAGCGTCGCCTCGTGGTGCGGCTGCGCGACCGTCTCACGGTCGACACACCCCACGGCGAGCCGAGCAGCACACCGGTTGCCGCGCTCGAGGCAGTGCACGCGGCGCTCGACGAGCTCACCGAGGTGCTCGAAACGCATCCCGACATCGACGAGGTGACCGTCACCGACGCGCTCGTGAGTGCCGGGCTCCTCCGCAACGATCTGCTCCACGCCCTCGCGCAGGATCAGGCCCTCCCGGATCTCGTAGCCGTCACCGCACCCCGGTCGATCTCGGCGATGCTCGCCGCGTGCGTGTTGTCGGGCGCGGCGCGTCATCCCGAGTGGCCGATCGGCTTCCGTCTCGTGACAGTGACGAACACCGTCAACGTGTACTCGCTCGGCAGCGGCTGGTCCTTCGGCAAGGCGGGCCGCAATGTGACGGTGTGCGAGATTCACGGCGACGACTCGTCGATGACGTTGTTCGTCACCGGCCGAATCCCGGTCAACGATCTTCGATTGTGGGTCACGGGCGTGCGCGAGCCGGCGCGGGTGTTCAAGGAGTACTTCCCGGGCCAGTAGCTCGCCGCAGCACACGCAATCGCGCCGAATGGCTAGATTTCGTAGCGCTCAGGAGCCGCGATGAACTTCGCCATGATCAAGTACGACGTGGACGGTCCGGTCGCCACCGTCACGCTCGCCCGGCCCGGCCAGGCCAACGCGCAGAATACGCAGCTCCTCGACGAGCTCGACGCGGCACTCGATATCGCCGATGCCGACGATGACGTCCGCGTCATCGTCCTCGCGGCCGAAGGCAAGCACTTCTCTGCCGGCCATGACTTGAAGGAGCTGTTCGCCGGCACTGACCGCTGGGCCGGATCGCGCGACACCGCCGAGGGCAAGCTTCATCACGAGCAGACGATGTACTTCGACCGGTGCGTGAAGCTCCACGACTTTCGCAAACCCACTATCGCGGCGGTGCAGGGCGCGTGCGCGGCAGCGGGCCTCATGCTCGCCAGCATGTGCGACCTGATCGTGGCGGCCGACGACGCCGAGTTCTCGAACCAGGTGCTGCGCATGACGGGCGCCGGCGTGGAGCTGCTTGTCGAGCCGTGGGAGCTCGGGCCGCGCAAGGCGAAAGAGTTCCTGCTCTGCGCGGAGACGCTCGACGCACACGAGGCCGAGCGGTTCGGTCTCGTCAACCAGGTCGTGCCCCGGGCCGAGCTTGCGAGTGCCGCCCGCGCGATGGCCGACAAGGTCGCGCTCGTGGCGCCGGTCACGGCCCAGGCCGTAAAGGAATCGATCAATCACATGACCGAGCTGCAAGGCATGAAGGAGTCGTGGCGCTACCACTTCATCGTCCATCAGTACGTGAGCAACACCGCGACGGCGCTCAACGCTGCCGAAGCCCGCAAGCACGGCGGCATCGACGCCGTCAAAGCCGAACAGCGCGGAGGCGACACGTAGATGCCCGCACCCCTCGAGGGGCTGCGCGTCCTCGACCTCGGGACGCGCATCGCGGCCCCGTTCTGCGCCGGGCTGCTCGGCGAGATGGGCGCCGAGGTCATCAAGATCGAACAACCCGGCACCGGCGACTTCATGCGCGGCATCGGTCCGTTCATCGAAACGGGCCGTACGGGCGACGGCGACCGCGACCCGTCCGGCTACTCGCTCTTCTGGGCGGTCGAAGGCCGCGACCGAAAGAGCGTCACGCTCGATCTCCGGGTCGACGAGGGCCAGGACATCTTCCGCCGCCTCGCGGCGACGGCCGACGTCGTGGTCGAGAACTTCCGACCCGGCACGTTGGAGAAGTGGCACATCGCGCCGGGCGACCTCGACCCGCGCCTCGTCGTCGTGCGAATCACGAGCTTCGGTCAGGACGGGCCGTACGCGCCGCGGCCGGGGCTCGACCGGGTCGGGATCGGGTACGGCGGGCTGCTCCATCTCACCGGCTACCCCGATCGTCCCCCGGTTCGTGTCGGCGTGACGATCTCCGACTACCTCACCGGCGTCTTCGCCGCGCACGCAGCGAGCGCGGCGCTCTACGCGCGCGACGTGCGCCCCGACGGTACCGGCGCGGTGATCGACGCCGCGCTGTACGGCGCCGTGCTGCGCGTCCTCGAGTGGACGCTCCCGGCGTACGACCGGTTGGGCACCGTCCGCAGCCGTGAAGGAAACCGGCTCGCGAACTCGGCGCCGCTCGACAACTACCCCACGGCCGACGGCAAGTACGTGTGCATCGTCGCCGCATCCGACGCCAACTTCGCCCGGCTGTGCAAGGCCATGGAACGCATCGACCTGCTCGACGATGCCCGCTTCGGCACCCTGGCCCAACGTGCCACGCACAACGACGAGATCAACGGCATCGTCGCCGATTGGACCGCGAGCCGCGACGCCGCCGGCATCGAGCGCGCGTGTGTGGCCCACGACGTGCCGGTCGCGACGGCGTATACGGCAACGGAGATCTTCGCCGATCCCCACATCGCGGCGCGCCACGACCTGGTGACGGTCGACGACCCGGTCGCGGGCCCGATGCGTCAGCAGAGCCCGTTCCCACGATTCGTCGGCGAGCCGGCGCGCGCGCCGACAGGCGCACCCCGGCTCGGTGAGCACACCAACGCGGTGCTGCACGAGCTGCTCGGCCTGGCGCCGGAAGAGCTCGAACGCCTCGCGCGCACCGGCGTCGTCTGATGGCCGCGCCCGAGAACGTCTCGGTTCGCGACGACCTGTTCGAGGACGGCGCCGACGGCCGGCCCCATCTCGTCGGCGGCTACTCCCCGTCGAGCGGCCGCTATCACTTCCCGCTCGCATCGAGGTGTCCGTACAGCGGAGCGAACGACGTCGAGCGTGCCCTGCTCTCCGATCACGGCACGCTGTGGGGCTACACCGCCGTGACCGCTCCTCCGCCCGGCTACCAGGGCCACGTGCCGTTCGGCTTCGGCGTCGTCGAGCTGCCGGAGGGACTTCGCGTGATCACCCGTCTGACCGCAAGCGATCCCGACCAACTGGAGTTCGGTCAGCCCATGCACCTCGTGCTCGCGCCGCTGCATGTCGACGACGACGGCCGCATGGTGATCACGTACGCGTTCGCCCCCACGAAAGATGGCACTTCATGAGCACGCGGGTCGAGATCGCCGGAATCGGGCTGCACCCGTTCGGACGCTTCGACGGAGTGAGCGTCACGCAACTCGGAGTTGACGCCGTCGCAGCAGCACTCGAGGAAGCGGGAGTCGATCACATCGGAGCGGGCGCACGCGGGTTCCAAGCAGCGTTCTGCGGCACGGCGTACTCGGGTGTCGCCGCCGGCCACAAGGTGCTCGGCGCGCTGGCGCTCACAGGGCTGCCGATCGTCGACGTCGAAGCAGGGTGCGCGAGTGGCGGGGCGGCGTTGATGCTCGCGTCGGCCGCGATCCGCGCCGGTCAGTACGACACGGTCCTCGTGTTCGGCATCGAGAAGATGCCCAAGGGCATCATCCGTTCGTCGTTCTTCGAGCCGTGGAGAGAAGTCGCCGGTCTGGCCGCGACGCCGGCATACTTTGCGCTGCGTGCGCAGCGGCTCATGCGCGAATCGGGCGTCACCAAGCAACAGCTCGCGGCGATCGTGGTCAAGAACCGGGCCAATGGCGCGCTCAATCCCGACGCGATGTTTCAGAAGGCGGTTTCGGCCGACGAGGTGCTGGCATCACGAATGGTGTGCGAGCCACTGCACCTGTGGATGCTGTGCTCACCGAATGAAGGGGCCGCAGCGGTGGTGGTGCGCAGGGTCGAGGGCGCCCGTGCGTCCGACGCCGTCAGCGTCGAGGCCTCCGCATTGCGGTCGCATCTCCCCGGGTCGGTGCTCGGCGAAGCCACACCATTGAGCGGCGGCGTCGACGACTCGTTTCCGTCGCCCACGACGCTCGCTGCCACCGCGGCCTTCGACGACGCCGGCATCGGGCCCGACGAGCTCGATGTCGTCGAGTGCCAGGACACCGACGCCGCGCGGGAGCTGCTGTCGTATGAGGAGCTCGGACTCTGTTCGAAGGGTGAAGCCGGCGCGTGGGCCGACGCCGAAGCGACGACGATGCACGGAAGGCTGCCGGTCAACCCGAGTGGCGGGCTGCTCTCCAAGGGCGAACCGCTCGGCGCGTCGGGCCTCGGCCAGGTTGTCGAGCTGACGCGACAGCTCCGCGGCGACGCCGGTCCGCGCCAAGTCCAGGGAGCGCGGATCGCACTGGCCCATACCGTCGGCCGCGGGGCAAACGCGTCGGTCACGATCCTGCGGCGTTGACGCGCGCGGCGCGTAACGGAACGGACGAATAGGACGGCGGCGCGGGGCTCCTGCTCTCTGCGCGTACAATTGATTACACGGCAGTGCGGGCTCGAACAGCGGGCACGACAGGGGGATGCCGGTGCGACACGAAATCGCGCGTAGCACCAACATCACGTGGCTCCATGGCAACGCTGGCTTCTGGATCGCGCGCGATTTTCGTGAACCGCGGCTGATGTGACGGGCGGGTCCGAAACGGATGACGCGCTGCGCGCAACGCTTCACGAGCGCGTCGAAGCCGAGGCACTCGTCTCCACCATCTCGCGGCGGCTGCTGGCATTACCCGCGGTCGAGGTCGACACCGCAATCACCGACTCCCTCGGTCGCGTCGGCCGTTTCGTTGGCGCGGATGCAGTCGCGCTCCTGCAGATCTCCGACGAAGGCCCTGAGCTCCAGCCCACGCATATCTGGTTGGAGCATGGCGGCGAACCACCACCACCGAGCGGCAGCGCCGGGATGGGCCGGCTGATGTCGGTCGTCGCGCACCGGCACGAGCACGAGCAGCACCAGTTCGTGCGCCGCGTCGATGAGCTCGTCGACGGTAGTGACCGGCGCGTCCTCCTCAGCCAAGGCGCGCGTTCCGTTGCCTGGGTGCCGGTACGCGGCAACGGAACGACTGTCGGTTCCCTCGATCTGATCTGGCGAGATCGTGAGGCGGAGGACGTCTGCGTCGCGCTCGAGGCTTTGCGAGTGCTCGGCGACGTGTTCCTCGTCGCGCTCGAGCGCAAGCAGGCGGAAGAGGCGCTCCGCGCCAGTGAGCATCGATTTCGCGCCATCGTGGACGCGACGAGTGACATGATCGCCGTGCTCGAGCCCGACGGTGCCATCCGCTACGTCAGCCCCGTGATCGAACACGTCCTCGGATGGCGGGCCGAGCAGAAGGTCGGCACGAACGCGTTCGACGACGTGCACCCCGACGACCGCTGCCGCGTGTGGGAGCACTTCACCAATGCCATCGCGGCCGATTCGGGCCGGGCGGGCAGTCCGACGGCGTTCCGGCTCCGGCATCGGGACGGATCCTGGCGGCAGGTCGAAGCGGTCGCCTCCAACTTGACCCACGACCCGGCAGTCCGCGGGATCGTCGTGAACACTCGTGATGTCGGTGAGCGAACGCGCCTCGAAGAGGAGTTGCTCCAGTCGCACAAGATGGAAGCGGTCGGACGCCTTGCGGGCGGCGTGGCACATGACTTCAACAATCTGCTGACGGCGATCGCGGGGTACACGGCTCTCGCGCTCGAAGGCCTCGAGCCGGGGCACGCCGTCGAACGCGACCTCATCGAGATCGACCATGCGGCCACGCGGGCTGCGGACCTGGTTGATCAGCTACTGGCGTTCAGCCGGCGCAAGGTGATCCGGCCGACCGTGCTCGATCTCAACGACGTCGTGCGGTCGATGGATCCGATCCTGGAGCGCTTGATCTGTCCGAATGTGCGCTTCGAGACCCGTCTCACCAACACGACCACCGGCGTACGCGCCGACCGCACGCAGCTCGAGCAGATCATCATCAACCTCGTCGTCAACGCAGTCGACGCGTTCGGCGACACCGGCGGTCGCGTCATGCTCAGCACCGGCAGCGCGCACATCGCGCCGCAGACAGCGGGCGCAGCGGGTGTGTCGCCGGGCCAGTACTTGGTGTTGCGCGTCGCCGACGACGGTCAGGGCATGAATGGCGCGACTCACGCTCGCGTGTTCGAGCCGTTCTTCACGACCAAGGAACCCGGACGGGGCACGGGTCTCGGCCTGTCCACGGTCTACGGCATCGCCACCCAGGCCGGCGGTCACGTCAGCATCACCAGCCGGCCGGGCCGCGGCACGACGGTGCGGGTGTACCTGCCCGCGGTCACAACCGTTGCCACTCCCGTTGCGACGGAGCCGTTCGCGCCGTTCACCGTGCCCGGCGGGAATGAAACTGTGCTCATCGCCGAGGACGAGCTGGCCGTGCGCTCCCTTGCGAGGTCGGTGCTGCGGCGTCTCGGGTACACGGTGCTCTGCGCGGCCAACGGCGACGAGGCGCTCGGCGTCGCGCAGAACCACACCGGGCCCATCCATCTGCTCGTCGCCGACGTCGTGCTCACGAGCGTTGGTGAGGAGTCGGTCGCGAGCCGGTTCACCTCGTCGCACCCTCACGTCCCGGTGCTGCTCATCTCCGAGTGCGAGCCCGACATTCCCGATCCGGCGCTCGACAAGCGAGTCGACTACCTCGCGAAGCCGTTCCGTCCGTACGAGCTCGCCCGACGCATCCGCGAGATGCTCGACGCCGGCACGTCCGTTGCCTGACCGAGTGTCGCCGCCGGCCGCGGCGGTGCTCGTTGTCGACGATGACGACAGCGTCCGCGCGTATTTCATCCGCGTGCTCTCACGGGCCGGATTCGAAGTTGCCGAGGCGACCAACGGTCGAGAAGCACTGACGGCGATCCACGAAGACCCGCCGGCCGTGGTCCTCCTCGACAATTGTATGCCGGGTGTCGACGGGCTCGACGTCGTCGCGCGGCTCCGCGCCGATCCGACCACCACGACGCTTCCCGTGATCCTCGTCACCGGACAAGGTGAGATCGACGGCCGGGTCGGCGGACTCCAGGCCGGCGCCGATGACTACGTCATGAAGCCGGTGCACCCAGACGAGCTGGTGGCAAGGGTCCAGGCGCAGCTGCGGGGACGCGATGCCTGGCTCAAGACCGTCGAGCGCAACTGGCACCAGCGCGCGGTCGTCGTCGAGGCGTTGTCGCGCGTCAGCAGCGTTGCCTCGGCCCGCGAGATCAGCTCCGTCATCTGCGACACGGTCTACGCGCTGCCGACAATCGACTCGGTCGGTCTGATCGGCTTCGTCGGTGAAGAAGCATGCGTGCTTGCGGCCCGCGGCGTGTCGAGCTGGCGGGTCGATGAGCCCGTGCCGGGCCGGCTCGGTCTCGCGGTGCGCCGGCTCGCGGCTGACGGCCCTTGGACCGAGGAGTCGAAGTCCGTGGAACGAGGACGAGACCGAGCCCCGTGGGCATTCGTACCCCTATGGGCACACGGCGAGCTGATCGGCGTGCTCGCGCTGGGATCCGACGAGCGACATCGCGCCGGCGCACTCAACGGCCAGGCGCTGGCGACCGCACTCGACCTCGCGCCCGCCGTCGCGGCCGCGCTCGGTCCCGCGCTCGGCACGGCCGCCGACTTGAAAGCCGAGATCACACACGTCATCGCGTTGCACGCGTTTCAGCCCGTCTTCCAGGCAGTCGTCGACCTCACCGACGGAGCGGAGCTCGGGTACGAGGCGCTCACCCGGTTCGACGACGGTGTGCAACCCGATCTTCGATTCACGGAAGCAGCCCGGCTCGGCGTCGGGATGGAGCTCGAGATCGCCACGCTCGAGTCGGCGATCGCGGCGGCCGACAAGCTTCCCGACGACACCTTCCTGAGCCTCAACGCGTCGCCGCAGCTGGTCCTCGAACACGAGCTCCTCGCGACGACGATCACCCGCTGTCCGCGTGACGTCGTGATCGAGATGACCGAGCGTGACCGCGTCGACGACTACGACGCCTTGACCGAGTCGCTCGCCGCACTGCCGGGCACGATACTCGCGGTCGATGATGCCGGCGCGGGCTATTCGAGCCTCCGACACATCCTCACGCTGCACCCGTCGTTCATCAAGCTCGACCTCACGTGGGTCCGCGACCTTGATCGCGACACCGCGCGTCAGGCCATCGTCGCCGGGCTCGCGCACTTCGCCGATCTCACCGACTCCCGCCTCATCGCGGAAGGCATCGAGACCCAGGGCGAGGCCGATGCACTTCACCGCCTCGGGGTACACCTCGGCCAGGGCTATCTGTTCGGCCGGCCGGCGCCGGTCAGCCAGCCCATCTGACCTCTCGGCTTCTACGTTTGTGCGAAAGTGGTTCCTGCAGGACGCGCTCAGTACCAAACGTTGAGATTGCAAGCGCGGGACGACGGACTTTTGGCGCGACCCATACCGGGTCGTGTGAGGTCGGTCAGCGGGCGCGGAGGAACCAGCCCCGCGGGTCCCAGCGGCGCAGCGCCATGATCTCCTCGGTGCCGGGCGCGCTGAGCTCGCGCACGACGGGGGCGACCTGGAGGTCCCATCCGCACGCGGCCCGGGCCGCGGCAACCCGCTCATCGAGCGACGCGCTGCCGGCGGGCACGGCCGTGAGCACGAGCTCGTCGTCCCTCGCCTCGCGCTCCCCCAGCTTCTCCAACACGCCGAGATCGGTGACGACCGCTCGCAC
>DASVIY010000251.1:0-1605 GCA_036386195.1 Acidimicrobiia bacterium
GAGCGGGAGCGGGAATAGGGTTCTGGATATGCAGAATGTCGTTCCTGCTGTGGAGGCCTCGCTCACCTCGCAGGCTGCCACCCGGTCGCTGGCCGACCGGCGTGCCGTGTACGAGCACGAGGTGCAGGCGCTCGTCGACGCCACCTACGTCGTGATGCGCCAGACCGGCAGCATCGAGCCGCGCGTGAGCGACATCGTGCACCGCGCCGGGTTGTCGAACCAGGCGTTCTACCGCCACTTCCGCAGCAAGGACGAGCTCCTCCTCGCGGTGCTCGACGACGGCCAGCGCCGGCTCGTCGGGTACCTGGAGCACCGGATGGCCGGCACGCACGATCCGTTGCAACAGGTTCGCCGTTGGGTCGAGGGCGTGATGGAGCAGGCGCGTAATCCCGGCGCCGCGGCAAACACCCGGCCGTTTGCGTTGCACGCGAGCCGCCTCGCCGACCAGTTTCCCGACGAGACCGCGCATTCCCGCGAGCTGCTCGTCGCCCCGCTGCGCGACGCGATCACGGCCGCCGGCGGCGACGCCCGGCGAGACGCGGACGCGGTGTACCACCTGACGATGGGCGCCATGCACGACGCGCTCGTCCGGTCGGTGACGCCCTCGAAGCGTGACGTCGAGCACCTCGTGCAGTTCACATTGGGGGGCCTCAGTGGAGCGTGAGATCCTGCTCACCGGCATCGGGGGCCAGGGAGTGCAGCTCGCCGCGCAGGTCCTCGCTCGCGCGGCGACCCTCGAAGGGCGCAACGTCATGTTGTTCGGCGTGTACGCCGGCGCGATGCGCGGCATGAACACCGATGCGACCGTCGTGGTCGGCGACGGCCCGCTCGTCGCTCCCCCGTTGGTGTCGCACACGTGGTCCGCGATCGCCATGCACGACAAGTTCTGGACGCCCCTCGCCCCCAAGCTGCGGCCCGGGGCCCTCGTGCTCGTCAACGACGCGACGTTCGAGACCCATCTCGACACCGACGCGTACCAAGTGGTGCGCGTCTCCGCGTCCGACATCGCCGCAGAGCTCGGCAACGAGCTCGGGGCGTCGATGGTGATGGTGGGCGCCTACGTCGGGATCACGGGCCTCGTCAGCCTCGAATCGACCGTCGATGCCATGCGCCAGTCGATCCCGCCCTACCGCACGCAACACCTCGCGGCCAACAAGGTCGCCATCACCGCGGGATTCGAACACTCCGACCGGCTCGCGGCACCGGCCTGGCCCGAAACAATGGTGGCGACATGACCGTGGAGACGATCAAGAGTCGCGGCACGATCACGATCGACGTCGAGACCTGCAAGGGCTGCGAGCTGTGCATCACCGCGTGCCCGCCGCGGGTGCTCTCGATGTCCGGCAACGTCAATCACCTCGGGTACCGCTACCCGCAGCTCCATCCCGGCTGCACCGGCTGCGCGGCGTGTCTGCTCGTGTGCCCCGACTTCGTGTTTCGCGTGTTTCGCTTCGACACACCCGTGATCACCGACATCGAGCCGGCGTCATGACGGTCACGGCACCGGCCACCGACCGGCGGCTCATGGAAGGCTCGGAGGCCATCGCCACCGCGGCGGTCGCAGCCGGCTGCCGGTTCTTCGCCGGGTACCCGATGACGCCGTTC
>DASVIY010000252.1:0-4614 GCA_036386195.1 Acidimicrobiia bacterium
AACGGGCCGATCAGCTGAGCCAGCGCCCCGGCATGCTCGAGCTGCCCGCCGATCGGAGCCGGGCCGACGAAGCCGTTGCGCTGCGCATCCAGGAGCGCCGCCTTGAGCGTCGCGTGACGGTCGTCCACCACGACCGCCGAGAGGTCAGGCGCGCCGGATGACGACGCGCCGCCGGGGTTCCTCGCCGTCCGAGGCGGTCGTGACACCGTCGATCTCCGAGACCGTGTCGTGTACGACCTTGCGATCCGACGACGACATCGGCTCGAGCGCCTGGTCACGTCCGGTGGCGAGCACTCGCTCGACAAGCCCGCGCGTGAACTCCGCCAGAGCTTCGCGGCGCTTCGCCCGATAACCGCCGACGTCGACGTACACGCGAGCTCCGTGGCCACCGGTGTGACGCTGGACAACCGTACGCACGAGCTCTTCGATCCCGGCAAGGGTCGCACCCCGGGGGCCGACCAGCAGACCGATGTCGTCCCCGACGATGTCGACGTGGACGGTGTCGTTCTCGTCGTCGAGGGAACTCTCCACTGTCGCCGCGACGCCGAAGGCTTCGACGAGGCCGCGTGCGAAGTCCTCCGCCGCCTCGGCCTGTTCGTCGATCGGGATCTTCGGCTCGCCGCTGCTGCGCTCCACCATCGTCTGCTCCGTTCGCGCGTCATCGGATGCCGCCCCACTCGTGCGGCGCGGCTGACGCCGCGATCGCGCGGGACGGGTCTTGCCTGCCTCTGTCTTCTCGTCGCCGGTCGATCGGCTGGACGCGCCGCCGCCCGACCGCGACCGTCCCGCATCTCGCTTGGGACGTCGCGTCTCGCCGTCGGTTCCTCGACCGGTCTTCCGGCCGCCCCGATGGCGGCGATCTCCCGGCTTCTCGCGAGAGATCGGCTTCACGCGGGCACGAATTCGTGCCTCGCTGCCCCCGAGACGCCCGAACAGGCCGCTACGCGGCTCGGTCACGACCTCGTATTCAACGTCGGCCTCATCGACACCAAGCTCGTCGAGCGCGGCGTCGAGCGCCTCCGCGACGGTGCGGCCCGTGGTCTCGACCCACTCCATCTATCGCTTCCGCCTCTTCTTGTTGGACCGACGCCGGCCCTGACCTGTGCCCCCGCCGGAGCGGGACTGGCCCTGCTTCGCGCTTGGTTTGGGTTGCGTTGCTCCACCGTCGCCGGTTTTCGGTGCCGGCTGCGCCGGGGGTTTCGGCGCAGGTTTGGGCTCGGGCTTGGGCTGGGGCTGGTCGTCGCTCGCCGGCTTTGCATCGTCGCCGTTGGTGATTGGCGGAGGGATCTTGAACAGGTTGCGCAACCCGCCGCCGGGGCTCTTGCCCGGCGTCGAGGGTTCGGAAGGCTCGGAGCTCTTGACGTCGACGGCACCACCACCCTTCTGGGTGTGCAGCGGGGGAGCGATCTTGCGATAGATCAGCTCCTGTTGGCCCAGCCGCCAGAGGTTGCTCACGAAGAAATACAGCACCAGGCCGGCGGGGAAGACGAGCGAGAAGAAGCCGAAGGCGATCGGAAGCACTTTGCCGACCATCTGCATCTGTTGGTTCGCGCCCGGCGGCGTGTTGCGCGTGGTCTGTTGTGATTGGAGGATGCCGGTGACGAGGACGAGGCCGACGAGGATGTAGTACGGCAGCCCGGCGAGCAGATCGGCGTGCGGGGCTGTCGCCTTCGTCGAGAGATCCATGCCGAGGAAGTAGAGGTGATGCGGAAGCCCCTTGGTGTTACCACACGCGTGCGAGCTGACGGTGTGGCCGCCGACGTTGCAGAACGCGTTGTACAGGCTCGACGTCTTGGGGAGGTGGCTGTACGGCTGGCGCAGCACGCGGAAGAGCGCGAAGAACACCGGCATCTGGATCAGGAGCGGCAAGCACCCGGCGAGCGGGTTGATCTTGTTCTCCTGGTAGAACTTCATCATCTCTTCGTTGAGCTTCTGGCGGTCGCCCTTGTACTTCGCCTGCAGCTTCTTGATCTCCGGCTGCACCCGCTGCATGGCGATCATCGACTTCGCCTGCTTCGCGGTCAGCGGGAAGAGCAGCGCCATGATGATGAGCGTGAGCAGGATGATGCTGACCCCGAAGTTGGGAATGAGCGCGTAGAGCTGCGCCAGTGCCCAGCCGATGACGTTGTAGATCGGGTCGAACATCTGTTGTCTGCTCTCTTCAGGCGCTCGACGAGTGGGCTAGACGCCCGGCTCCGGCGCTGCGTCGGAACGTACGTTTGATCGAGATCGAGCGGGCGGAACGGGATCGAGGCCGGAGCCTCCCCATGGTTGGCAACGCAGCACGCGCCACGCGGCAAGCCACGTGCCTCGGACGGCACCGTGCAGCTCGAGCGCGTCCAGCGCGTACTGCGAGCACGATGGGTGGAAACGACAGCGCGGCGTGAGATGCACGCTGAGCAGGCGCCACGCGCGAATCGGCAACATGAGCAGGCGCGCAAGGAAGGAGGGTCGGCGCGCGTCAGTCATGGCTGCCTCGTTGCGGCGGCCACGAGCTCGGCGACGGACCGGACCACGACGTCGAACGGCAGCTCGATGGCGGCCCGCTGTGCGCCGAACAGATAGCTACCGCCACGCAGAGTGGTCGCGTGGACCGCGACCGCCGCGCGGAGACGGCGCCGGACGCGGTTCCGGTCGACCGCGGATCCAACGCGCCGGTCGAGCGCGTATGCGACGCGCGCGCCGGGCTCATCAGCGGGCACGAAGCTGAGCGTGATCGGTCCTCGCCGAACCCGAGGGGCTCGCGCCAGGGCCGCGAACATTGCACGGTCGCGAACAGACCGGATCAGGCGGAGAGCCGGGCCCGGCCGCGACGTCGACGGGCCTTGAGCACCGCGCGGCCACCGCGAGTCTTCATCCGCAGGCGAAAACCGTGCGTCTTCTTGCGTTTCCGGTTGTTGGGTTGGAATGTTCGCTTCACCCATGGCCTCCTCGACCGGCTTCGCCTTCCCGACACCCGAGGGAGGGGGCGTCGCGCGACGATAAGAGGCGGAAGTCTACGACCGCAGGCGTTGGACCTGCAACGCGACGCGGCCCTTGTTGCCCTCGCCGTGCCGGTGCTACCTTCCCGAGGCTCGCTGTTCGCAGCGGCCTCGATACGGCGAACCTTCGTACCCGGCAACCGCACGACCGAGAGATCTCGAGAGGCCGATCACGTCGTCGGGGCCAGCTGCCTGACCAGCGGCTTCCCGCGTTCTCCACAACTGTGGACGATTCTGTGGACAATCAAGACCTGAGCGACGCGGCGGCCTACGACATCTGGCAAACCGGCGCTGCCTCGCTTCGCAACCAACTGGCCGACGGCACCTGGAACACGTGGTTCCACGGTGTGCAGCCGGTTGGGTTCGACGGTACGACGTTGGTGCTGGGTGTGCCGAGCACGGTCGCATGCGAGCGCATCCGCTCCAGCTACGCGGGCATGCTCACCGACGCGTTGCGCGACGCGACCGGCCGCGAGCTGGAGCTGGATCTCATCGTGCAGACCGACGTGCGTCGCGAGGAGCCGTTCGAAGCGTCTGCGCGCGCCGCAACGAGCGACGTCGCGCTCGTGCACGAACCCGCGTCGCCCAAGGACGCCGGGGGCGACGAGCTTCCCAACTGGGCCCCGGGCGCGCTGATTTCGCGTTACACGTTCGACGCGTTCGTCACGGGTGCATCCAACCGGTTCGCGCACGCAGCCGCGTTGGCGGTTGCCGAAGCGCCGGCGCGTTCGTACAACCCGTTGTTCATCTACGGGCCCGCCGGGCTCGGAAAAACACACCTTTTGCACGCCATCGGGAATCACGTGAAGGAGGTGTTCCGCAACAAGCGGGTGCGTTACGTCTCGACCGAAACCGTCATGAACGAGTTTCTCGACGCGCTCGGCGGCAAGACGATGCCCGCATTCAAACGCCGGTACCGCGGGCTCGACGTGTTGTTGATCGACGACATCCAGTTCTTGGAGCGCACGCAACAACTGCAAGAGGAGTTCTTTCACACGTTCAACGACCTCTACAGCGCCGGCAGTCAGATCGTCATCTCCTCCGACCGGCCACCCAAGTCGATCGCCACACTCGAAGGTCGGCTGCGGAGCCGTTTCGAATGGGGATTGATCACCGACATTCAGCCGCCCGAGTTCGAGACCCGTCTCGCGATCCTGCGCAAGAAGGCCGCCGCCGAGCATCTCGAAGGCCTTCCTGCGGAAGTGCTCGTGTTCATCGCGACCAACATCAGCGACAACGTCCGCGAGCTCGAAGGCGCGTTGATCCGCGTTGCTGCCTACTCGAGCCTGAATCGCGTGCCGCTCAACGTCGAGATCGCGCACGAGGTGCTCGCCGACCTCCTGCCGCCGGTCCAACCACGGGTCATCACACCCGAGCTGATCCTCGAGGAGACGGCGAAGATGTTCGGCTGGACCGTCGAAGACCTCTGCGGCAAGAGTCGTCGGAGGCCGTTGGTCACCGCTCGTCAGATCGGGATGTATGTGTTTCGTGACCTCACCGATTTCAGCTATCCCCGCATTGCCGAACATTTCGGTGGTCGTGACCACACAACGGTCATGTACGCGGTCGACAAGATCAAACAGCAGATGACCGAACGCCATGTGATCTTCGACCAGGTCAACGAGCTCATCGC
>DASVIY010000253.1:0-8400 GCA_036386195.1 Acidimicrobiia bacterium
GCCGGTGGCGCGCCAGTTGCTGGGACGGCGCGCGAGATCGCGCACGATCACGCCCCGGCACGCCGGGCGGCGGCTCTCGTCGTCGTCGGCGTTGACGCCGTAATTGCCGATGTGCGGGTAGGTGAACGTGATCACCTGTCCCGCGTACGAGGGATCGGTGATGATCTCCTGATAGCCCGAGAGCGCGGTGTTGAACACCACCTCGCCCCTCGTCGCTCCGTTCTCAGGCTCGGCACCGACCGCTTCGCCTTCGAAGACGGCGCCGTCGGCGAGCACGAGGACCGCAGCGCGCACGTGGTTCATCGTTGTGCTTCCGCGTCGACGACGACCGGCTCGCCCCGCAGGATCGTGTGCCGCGCCCGGCCCGTGAGCTTGCGACCGGCGTAGGGCGTGTTGCGCGCCTTGCTCGCGAGCTTGGCGGGATCGACGTCCCATTGCAGCGCCGGATCGATCACGCAGAGATTCGCGACCTGCCCCGGCTCGATCAGGTTGCCGTGCTCGCCGAGGCCGGCGATCGCCGCGGGTCGCCACGACAGCAGCGCGAGGGCGTCGGCGAGCGTAACCACGCCCGGCTCCACCAGCTCGGTGAGCGTGAGCGCGAGCGCAGTCTCGAGACCGAGCATCCCGGGCGGAGCTTCTTCGAACGGGCGCTCCTTGGCTTCGGCGACGTGCGGCGCGTGGTCGGTGGCGATCGCGTCGATGGTGCCGTCGGCCAGCGCGGCTTTGATCGCTTCGACGTCGGCGTCGCCGCGAAGCGGCGGATGCACCTTGAACGCGGGATCGAAGCCGGCGCATTCTGCGTCGGTCAGTGTGAAGTGATGGGGCGCGACCTCCGCCGTGACGGGCAGGCCCTGGGCCTTGGCCGCGCGGACCATGTCGACGGCCTGCGCGGTGGACAGGTGCAGGAAGTGCACCCGCGCGCCGGTGAGGCGGGCGAGCACGAGGTCGCGCGCCACGATCGTGCATTCGGCCTCGGCCGGACGGCCCGGGATGCCGAGCAGGCTCGACCACCGGCCCTCGTGCATGTGGCCACCACCCGCGAGCGACGCGTCCTCCGCGTGCTGCGCGATCACGGCGCCGGGCAGCGAGCACGAGTATTCCAGCGCCCGGCGCATGACAGCGGCCCTGCCGACACACGCGCCATCGTCGGTGAAGATCCGCACGCCGAGCGCGTGGAGCTCCCCCATCGGCGCGAGCTCCTCGCCGAGGCGACCCTTCGTGATGCAACCCGACGACGCGACCTCGCACAGTGCGTCGCGACCGGTCGCCAGCACCGCCCCGACGGTCGACGCGTCGTCGAGCGGTGGCTGGGTGTTGGGCATGGCGACGATCGCGGTGAACCCGCCCAGCGCGGCAGCCCGCGCGCCGGTCTCGATCGTCTCGGCCTCCTCGTCACCGGGTTCGCGCAGGTGCACGTGCAGGTCGACCAAGCCGGGTGCGACGACGCAGCCCGCCGCATCCAGTGCGGGGGCACCGACGGGATCGAGACGCTCGCCAACCTCGGCGACCACGCCCTCGCGGACCAGGACGTCGGCGAGCCGTTCGCCGCTCGCGTCGACCACGCGGCCACCGCGCAGAATCAGGGCGTCAGGCAACGGGGGCCCCCGATCCCAAGAGCTCGTATAGCACGGCCATCCGCACCGCGACGCCGTTCGCGACCTGCTCGGTGATGATCGACGCCTCGCTGTCGGCGACCTCGGCCGCGATCTCGATCCCCCGGTTCATCGGCCCCGCATGCATGACGAGCGCATCGGGGCGCAACCGCGCCGCCCTCGCGGCTGTGAGCCCGTACCGCGCCGTGTACTCGCGCAGCGAAGGGAACAACGCCTCGTTCTGGCGCTCGCGCTGGATGCGCAGGAGATAGACGACGTCGACGTCGCCGATGACCGCGTCGAGGTCGTATGACGTCGTGACGGGCCAGCCGTCGAGCGATTCCGGCAGCAGGGTCGGTGGCCCGACGAGCGTGACGACGACACCCAACGCGTTCAGTGCCTTCACGTCGCTGCGCGCGACACGCGAGTGGCGGACGTCACCCACGATCGCCACCCGCATTCCGTCGAGCGAGGCACCGCGGTGCTGGCGCAGCGTGAGGACGTCGAGCAGCGCCTGCGTCGGGTGCTCGTGGCGGCCGTCACCCGCATTGATGATGCTCGCGTCGATCCAGCTCGCGATGCGGTGTGGCGCGCCGGCCGAGCCGTGACGCACGACGACGGCGTCGACACCCATCGCCGCGATCGTCTGCACGGTGTCGCGCAGCGACTCGCCTTTCTTCACCGACGACGTGCTCACGCTGAACGTCATCACGTCGGCCGACAAGCGCTTCGCCGCGGTCTCGAACGACAACCGTGTGCGCGTCGAGTCTTCGTAGAACAGCGACGCGATGACCTTCCCTCGCAGTGCCGGCACTTTGGGGATCTCGCGCTGGTTGACGTCGACGAACGCCTCCGACAGCTCGAGCAGACCTTCGAGCTCGGCGCGGTCGAGGTCGTCGATCGCGAGGAGGTGCTTCATTGCGCCGCCTCCGAATCGGCGACCGGACCCCAGATCTCGATGCCGTCCTCGGATTGGTCTGTCTCCTGTAGGCACACGCGCACGTCTTCGGCGACCTTCGTCGGCAGGTTCTTGCCCACATAGTCGGCGCGGATCGGCAACTCCCGGTGGCCGCGGTCGACGAGCACGGCCAGTTGCACCGCCCGCGGCCGGCCCAGCTCGGTCAGCGCTTCGAGCGCCGCCCGCACGGTGCGGCCGGTGAAGAGCACGTCATCGACGAGCACGACCACGCGATCCGTGATGTCGACAGGGAGCTCGGTGGGACCGAGCGGCTGGACCGGCCGGAGGTTGATGTCGTCGCGGAAGAAGGCGACGTCGAGGCTGCCGACCGGCACTTGCACGCCTTCGAAACGCTCGATCGCGTCGGCGAGCCGGCGTGCGATGGCGACGCCACGGGTGTAGAGGCCGACCAGCACGACAGGGCCGGCGCCGTGATTGTGCTCGACGATCTCGTGCGCGATGCGCGTGTGGGCGCGGCGCAGGTCGTCGGCGTCGAAGACCGAGGCCCGGCGAGAAAAGCGGCCCCCATCGGGGGCCGCGTCACTTGATTGCGCCGAAGATCCAGCCGCGCTCATCGGTACTCCTCCGTGGAGACCTCACAGGATCTCCTTCACGGTCAGATCGAGAATAGCACCGCTCGTCACGCCGGCGGCGCGCCGGCGGCTGGATCGCGCCTACTGGTTGGGTGTGTCGCCGCGCTTGGCCGCAGCCGTGCGCTCCGCCAGCCGCTCGAGGATCGGCATCGGCTCCTGGCCGACCTCGTCGAGCAGGCGGGCCTCAAGCGCTTCGGGCGTCCAGCGACCATCGTTGCGCATCGAACGCACCTCCGCGGGCTGGTTCCACACCGCGACCGTGGGGCCGTTGGCCGTGTACACCTGGCCGGTGATCTGCCTCGCGTGCTCACCGAGTAGATATGCGACCAGCGGGGCAACGTCTTCGGGCTCACCCATCTCGAGGCCGAACGGCACCTGCCCCGACATGCGGCTCTTCGCGACCGGCGCGATGCAATTGGCAGTCACGCCGTACTTGTTCATTCCTGCCGCCGCGCTGCGCACGAGCGACACGATGCCGCCCTTGGCCGCGCTGTAGTTGGCCTGCGCGACCGACGCGGCGAACGCACCCGACGTGAAGCCGATGAACGTGCCCGACTTCTGCTCCCGAAAGATCGGCGCCGCGGCACGAAACACGGTGAACGTGCCCTTGAGGTGCGTCTCGATGACCGGATCCCACTCGTCTTCACTCATGTTGAACAGCATCCGCTCGCGCAGGATGCCCGCGACGCAGACGACGCCGTCGATGCGACCGAAGCTGTCGATGGCGCTCTGGACGATCGACGCGCCGCCCTCCATCGTGGTGACGGAGCTCGCGTTGGCGACGGCCTTCCCGCCGGCGGCCTCGATCTCGGCGACGACTTCGTTGGCAACCTCGCTCGTGGGCTCGTTCCCGTCCATCGTGACGCCGTAATCGTTGACCACCACGGACGCGCCTTCCGACGCGCACAGGAGCGCCACCGCCCGACCGATGCCACGTCCCGCGCCCGTGACCGCGATCGCCTTGCCGTCGAGATACCCCACCGTCGTTGCCCTCCGCCCGTCGTCGATTCGGCCCCGAAACCTACCGGAGACCCGTTCTTGCGTCGGAAATCAACATGTCATGACGTTATGCGACGCAAGAATGAAGCGCGCAGGCGGCCCGCGGGACGGCGTTAGCGCAACAGAGCCTCGACGAGCTCGCCTTGGAAGTAGGTCAGCCAGCCGTAGATCGCGTAGGCGGATGCCTCGGGGGCGTCGAGCGCAACCGCTTCGAGGTCGGTCTCCTCGGTCACGTCGAGCCGGATGCCGAGCGCGAGACGGGCGTCGTTGAGCACGCCGAGCCACGCCTGCGTCTCGTCCGCCGTGAGCGCGACCTCGAAACGACCGCGGCGCTCCGTCGCATGCTCGAGCGTCGCCGTCACGAGCTCGAGCGCGGCGAGTCGTTCCTTGACGAGATCGGAGTGCACGAGTGCCTGCCACTCGACCTCGGCCGCCTCCTCAGTCGGATCCAGGTACGCACGGGGAAACAGCCGCTGCACGACCGGATCCTTGGCTCCGCTTTCATCACTCGCTTCGGTCAGCAGCGTGCCCAGCTGCGGTGGCAGCTGGCGCAACAGCTCGAGCTCGGTCGGCTCGAGCGTGACGACGAGCGCGTCACCCTTCGTACGGAATCGGCGCGCCACGTCAGCTCTCGCGTTCCATCGTCGCCCAGAGCCCATGGCCGTGGAGGCGCGCGACATCGGATTCGCACTTCTCGCGCGTGCCGCCCGACACAACCGCTCGACCCTCCTGATGCACTTGCATCATCAGTCGCGTCGCCTTCTGGCGGGAGTAGCCGAACAGCTTCTGGAAGACGTACACGACGTACGACATGAGGTTGACGGGGTCGTTCCACACGATGACGATCCACGGCCGGTCGGTCTTGACGACCTCGTCGGCGACCGGCTCCTCGACCTCGACCGGCAGCGTCGGTGCGCTCGGACCGCTCACGACCCGTCGCGCGTACGCAGGTCCTCCGCGATGCGGCTGAGCAGGCCGTTGACGAAGCGACCGGAGTCTTTGGTGGAGTACTGCTTCGCGAGCTCGACGGCTTCGCTGATCACCACGCCGGTTGGGAGCTCCCGCTGCCAGCCGAGCTCGTAACAGCCGATGCGCAGGACGGCGCGGTCGACGACAGGCATGCGCTCGAGCGCCCAGTGCTCGGAGTACTTGCGCAGCATCGCGTCGATCCCGTCGCGATGCTCCTCGACGCCGCGCGCCAGCTCCGTCGTGTACTCGTCGGGCGTCGCGGGCAGGTCGGCGAGCATCGTGTCGACATCGCGATCGCGCACCTCGAGCTCGTAACACAGGCTGAGCGCTCGCTCTCGGGCCTCTCTTCGCGTCGACATCGCTCAGCGGGAACGCATCAGGCCCGCGCGAGGTATTCGCCGCTGCGCGTGTCGACCTTGATCTTCTCGCCCGATTCGATGAACAACGGCACCTGCACGACGAGGCCGGTCTCGACCGTGGCCGCCTTGCGGGCGCCCGACACGCGGTCGCCTTGCACGCCGGGCTCGGTGTCGGTGATCGTGAGCTCGACCGACGCCGGCAGGTCGATGCCGATGACGCGGTCCTCGTAGATCGGCAGCACCGCGGAGTCACCCTCGCGCAGGTAGTTGACCGCGTCGCCGAGATCAGGCGCCTCGACGTGTACCTGGTCGTAGTTCTCGTTGTCCATGAACACGTACGAGCTGCCGTCGCGGTAGAGGTACTGCATCTCGCGCCGGTCGATCTTCGCGAGCTGCACCTTCTCGTCGGCTCGAAACGTCTTCTCCACCACTGCACCGGTCTTGTAGTTCTTGAGCTTCGTGCGCACGAACGCGCCGCCCTTGCCCGGCTTCACGTGCTGGAACTCCACGACGGTGACGAGACCGTCGGGGAGCTTCAGGGCCATCCCGTTCTTCAAGTCGTTGGTGGAGACGCTCACAGGAGCAAGTCCTTCGGAGATTCGGTCAGAGCCTCGGCACTCGCGCCGTTGACGACAACGGTGTCTTCGATGCGCACGCCACCGACACCGGGGAGGTACACGCCGGGCTCGACCGTCACGACGTAGCCGTCGCTCAACGTATCACGGGCCGTCGCGGCGACCCGCGGCGCCTCGTGGACCTCGAGCCCGACTCCATGGCCCGTGGAATGCACGAACGACTCGCCGAGACCGGCGGCCTCGATCACCTCCCGACACGCGCGGTCGACTGCCGCGCAGTCCGCGCCCGCGCGCACGGCGTCGCGGCCGGCTTGCTGACTCTCGCGCACGACGTCGTGGAGATGACGCGCCTCGGGACCGGGGTCGCCGACACTCACCGTGCGCGTCATGTCGGAGCAGTAACCGTCGACGACACAACCGAAGTCGACCACGACGAGCTCGCCCCGCTGGAGCGTGCGATCGGTGGGGCGCGCATGCGGTTTGGCGCCGTTGGGCCCGCTCGCGACGATGGGATCGAAGCTGTTGCCGCTCGCGCCGCGCCGGCGCATGTCGTGCTCGAGCGCGAGGGCGACGTCGCGCTCGGTCGGACCGTCGAAGAAGGTGGCGCTGACCACGGTGAACGCCTCGTCGCCAATCGCGCAGGCGGCGCGGATGCGGGCGACCTCACCCGGCTCCTTGACCCGCCGCAGCGCTTCGACCAGCTCGTCGGTCGGCACCAGGTCGCTCGCGGTGAACGCCGCGGCCAACGCGCGCTGCTGCGCCCATGTGACGCCATGTGCTTCGAGTCCCAATCGCGCGAACGGCTTCACCGCGTCGCCCAACGCCGCGCGCTGCACAGCCTGCGTCGCACCGATCTCGATGCGGGCGTCGACACCCGCGCCTCCGAGCTGCTCGGCCGACTGCTCGGTGTAGCGCCCATCCGTGAGGAACACCAGATCGTCCGGCGTGACCAGCAGAGTGGCCGCAGAACCGGTGAACCCGGTGAGATAGCGGATATTGGTCAGCCGCGTGACCAGGAGCGCGTCGATACCGGCGTCGGCGAACATGGCGCGGAGTCGCGGCGCCCGGGCCGAGATGTGCATGGCCGGCAACGTCGCGAGCGCGCTCATGGCCGCTTCTGCAGCTGCTCGACCGCGGCTTCGATGGCCAGGCGGTAGCCCTGGCGGCCGAACCCGGCCACGGTGCCGTCGACCACCGGCGCGACGACCGACGTGCGCCGCCACTTCTCACGGGCCGCGGGGTTGGACAGATGCAGCTCGATCTTCACGCCCGGGTACGCCGCCAGTGCGTCGGCGAGCGCGTAGGCGTAATGCGTGAACGCGCCCGGGTTGAACACGATCGCCGCGCATCGACCGCGCGCGCCTTGAATCGCGTCGACGAGATCGCCTTCGTGATTGGACTGCACGTGCTCGAGATCATGGCCGCGCGCCGCTGCGGCGGCACGGGCGTCGGCGACACACTCGTCGAGCGTGTCGGTGCCGTAGATCTCGGGCTCACGCTCACCGAGGAGGTTGAGGTTGGGGCCGGAGAGCAACAGGATCGTGGCCATCGTCTGCTACTCCCCAACCTTCACACCGACCGCCCGGAACGCATGGGCGAGCGCGATCTCCGGCGGATCGTCGACCAATTCGAGGCCGGGCGCACCGGGCAGCACGAACGTGAGACCGCCGCGCGCTTTCTTGTCGCGCACCATGATGTCGAGCAACTCGTCGGCGTCGAGCTCGACCGGTACCGCGGTCGGGAGTCCGAGCGCGGTGACGATCGTCGTGTGCCGCTCGACGTCGTCGGGGCCGATCCGCTCGAGCGCACGCGCGAGCTCGGCCGCGAACACCAGCCCGATGGCGACGGCTTCGCCGTGCATCAGGTCGTAGCGGCCGGCGGTCTCGAGCGCATGGGCGAGCGTGTGCCCGTAGTTGAGCGTGGCCCGCAGGCCTGTCTGCTCCGTCTCGTCGGCCGCGACCACGGCCGCCTTGATCGCCGCGCACGCCGCGACAAGCTCGGTGAGCGCTGACGGGTCACGCGCGAGCAACGCGTCGGACCGGTCCTCGACGAGCGCCGCGATCCCGTCACCCCCGTCGCCGCGCATGAGCGCGTACTTCGCGACCTCGCCGAGGCCGGAGCGGTACTCGCGGGCCGGGAGCGTCGCGAGCGTGGACACGTCGGCGAGCACGGCGATCGGCTGGTGGAACGCGCCGACGAGGTTCTTGCCCTCGGGCAGGTTCACCCCGGTCTTGCCGCCGATCGCGGAGTCGACCATCGCGAGCAGAGTCGTCGGCGCCTGCACGACGTCGACGCCCCGGTAGTGCACCGCAGCCGCGAACCCGGCCGTGTCCCCCACGACCCCACCGCCGAGCG
>DASVIY010000254.1:0-4455 GCA_036386195.1 Acidimicrobiia bacterium
CGCGTGAGAACGCGATGCGCAGCCCGAAGCGCACGTCGGCAACGGCCGCGGCGCTCATGATCGGCGTCGGCCTGGTCGTCTTCATCACGATCGCGGCTGCGTCGATAAAGTCGTCGATCGAGTCGACCGTCACGAAAGGCATGAAGGCCGACTACGTGATCGACTCGGGCCAGTTCCGTCAGGGTGGCTTCAGTCCCAAGATCGAGGGTGAGCTGCAAAAGGCTCCAGGGGTCACTGCCGTCTCCGGTGTGCGCGACGGCCAGGTCGAGATCAACGGTTCGGTAAAGCAAGTCACCGCGTACGACACACACGACATCAACCGTCTGTTCGACATCGGAGTGACCAAAGGAAGCCTGGCCGCCCTGCCTGCCAACGGGGTGGCCGTCCAAAAAGACGTTGCGTCCGACAAGAACTGGAAGGTCGGTACGAAGGTGGCGGCGCGCTTCGCGTCGACTGGCAAGAAGACGCTCGTGGTGGGCGCGCTGTACTCGGAGCGGTACCCGACGGGCAGCTACCTCATCGACACGAAGACGTATGCGGCCAACTTCGCCGACCAGTTCGACGTGCAGGTCTATGTCAAGACGGCCGGCGGGGCGAACGCTGCGAATCGCGCCGCGATCAAGAAGGTGCTCACCGCGTACGCCGGCGCGAAGCTGCAGGATCGATCACAGTTCGCGGCGGCCCAGACTGCGCAGATCAACCCGCTGCTGTCGCTGATCTACGCGCTGCTTGCACTGGCGGTGATCATCGCGCTGTTCGGGATCGCCAACACGCTCGGCCTCTCGATCATCGAACGCACGCACGAGCTCGGGTTGTTGCGCGCGGTGGGAATGACCCGGAGTCAGATGCGCGCCACAGTGCGTTGGGAGTCGGTGATCATCGCGTTGTTCGGCACGCTCCTCGGGCTTCTCATCGGCCTGTTCTTCGGCTGGGTCATGGTGGAGGCGCTCAAGAGCCAAGGGGTCACCGTGTTCTCGGTACCCGCCGGACAGCTCGCGCTCATCGTCGTGCTCGGCGCGCTTGCCGGCGTGCTCGCAGCTATCGTGCCGGCGCGCCGAGCGGCACGGCTCGACGTGCTGCAAGCCATCACGACGGAATAGCACTAGCGCCGCGCCGCGCCGCGCGAAACGTTTCTCCCACTCAGCGTTCTGGGATGAGTTATCGACCGCTACGGTCGAAAACTCTGCCCAGAAGCGGGAATTTGTGGCTATGTCTCTCCGAAACGCTCCCGCACTGCGGCGTCTTTGGCTCGCACGGTGTCGGCGAGTCCGGCTTGGAACTTCTCCATCGCGGCTCGCAGACCGGCGTCGGTCGAGCCCAGGACGCGTACGGCGAGGAGGCCCGCGTTGCGCGCGTTGCCGATCGCCACGGTGGCGACCGGAATGCCGGCGGGCATCTGCACGATCGAGAGCAGGGAGTCGAGGCCGTCGAGCTTCTCGAGCGCGACGGGCACGCCGATGACGGGCAAGGGCGTCATCGACGCGACCATGCCGGGGAGATGGGCCGCGCCGCCGGCGCCGGCGATGATCACCCGGAGCCCGCGGTCAGCGGCGCCCTTCGCGTAGTCGTAGAGCGCGTCGGGCGTGCGGTGTGCGGACACGACCCGCACTTCATGGGCCACGTCGAACTCGGTGAGTGCCTCGATCGCGCCGCGCATCACGTCGAGGTCGGAGTCGCTGCCCATGATCACGCCCACGAGCGGTTGCGTGTCGGCCACGGCGCCACGTTACCGCCCGGTCTAGGTTGGAAGCGCGGAGATCCGTAATCCATTTCGCACCCACCCTGCGTACCGTTGCAGTGGTTCGAAGGCTTCGATCGTTCTCGAGGAGCAGCTCACATGCGTACCCGACTCACCGACGCCCTACAGATCGAGCATCCCGTCATGCTCGCCGGCATGGGTGGCGTGTCGTATCACGCGCTCGTGGCTGCCGTCTCGGAAGCGGGAGGGTTCGGCTGTCTCGGCGCGTCGGCGATGACGCCCGATCAGATGGTCGAGGAGATTCGTGCCGTGCGCGCGGCGACCGACAAGCCGTTCGGTGTCGACCTGCTCACCGCACTGCCCGACCAGCTCCTCGCCAGCATCGAGTTGCTGATCGCGGAGGGCGCGTCGGTCTTCGTCGCGGGCCTCGGCGTCCCGCGCGACGTGATCACGCTCTGCCACGAGCGCAACGTGCTGGTGGTCAATATGTGCGGGAAGGTGCGGCACGCGATCGCGGCGGTGGAAGCAGGTTGCGACATCGTGGTCGCGCAGGGCACCGAAGCCGGCGGTCACACCGGCACCGTGGCGACGATGCCGCTCGTGCCGCAAGTCGTCGACGCGGTCGGCGACCGTGTGCCGGTTGTGGCGGCGGGCGGGCTGTTCGACGGCCGTGGCCTCGCGGCGTCGCTCGCGCTCGGAGCCGACGGTGTATGGATTGGCACACGGTTCATCGCGACGCCCGAAGCGCGTGCGGTGCCCGGCTACAAGGAGGCGCTCATCGCGACGCCCGAGGACGGCACCGTCATCAGCCGCGCGTTTACCGGCAAGACCCTGCGCGCCGTGCGGAACCAGGCGACCCGGTACTTCGAGGAGCACCCCGACGAGCTCAAGCGCTTCCCCGAGCAGATCTTTGCCGCGATGTCGGACGGCAGGATGCACCTCGGCGGCGACGAATCGACCGAGGGTGTCGACCCTGATCGCGAGTGCTACCCCGCGGGCCAGGGCACGGGCGCGATCTCCGCGCTGACACCCGCGGGCGACCTTGTGCGCGAGATCGTGGCCGAAGCGGAGCGTGCGATCGGACGGCTCGACCAGTTGCGCGCGAACGTGTAGCTACTGGCCGACGTGTTCGGCGCGTGCCTGCTCCTCCGCGAAGTCGGCTTCGTACATCCGGCGTACCAGGTCTGCGAAGCTGATCTTGGGCTTCCAGCCGAGCTTCGTGTGGGCCTTCGACGCATCGCCCATGAGCAGGTCGACCTCAGCGGGGCGCTCGAAACGCGCGTCGCGCTGCACGTAGGGTTCCCAGCTCTCGAAGCCTGCGAGCCCGGACGTGACGTCGAGAAACTCGCGGATCGTATGTGTCTTGCCGGTGGCGATCACGTAGTCGTCGGGCTCGTCCTGCTGCAGCATGAGCCACATGGCTTCGACGTAATCGCCGGCGTAGCCCCAGTCGCGCGCCGAGTCGAGATTGCCGAGGGTCAGAGAGTCCTGAAGGCCGAGCTTGATGCGCGCGAACGCGTTGGTGATCTTGCGCGTGACGAACTCCTGGCCGCGGCGCTCGGATTCGTGGTTGAACAAGATGCCGCTGCTCGCGTGCAAGCCGTACGACTCGCGGTAGTTGACCGTCATGTCGTGGCCGAACACCTTCGCGACGCCGTACGGCGAGCGCGGGTGAAACGGAGTCTTCTCGTTTTGCGGCGTCTCGCGGACCTTGCCGAACATCTCCGATGACGATGCCTGGTAGAAACGGATCGGATTCTTGTCGGTGCCGCCAACGATGCGGACCGCCTCGAGCATGCGCAGCACGCCGAGGCCCGTGATCTCTGCCGTGAGCTCGGCCTGCGTGAACGACAGCTGCACGAAGCTCATCGCGCCGAGGTTGTAGACCTCGTCGGGCTGTATCTGCTCGACCACGGCGATCAGCGACGACAGGTCGCGGAGGTCGCCGTCGACGAGCTCCACCGCCGGGTTTTCGTCGACGACCATTCGGGCCTTCGGGTTGGCCTGTCCTCGGATCAAGCCGAAGACCTGGTAGCCCTTTTCGGTGAGGGACTGCGACAGATAGCGGCCGTCCTGGCCGGTGATCCCTGTGATGAGCGCCCGTTTCATCCGCAAAAGTTAGCCCGAGCGTCGGCCCCAGTCGGGATCCAGCTGACGAAGGAACTCGTCACAGCGTTGTTCCTCGTCGCGCTCGCCGATTGCCGCGGCCGTGCGGCGCAGACCGTCGAGCGCGCGCAGGAAGCCCCGATTGGTCTCATGGGTCCAGCGCACGTAGCCGGAACCGCGCCAACCAGCCTGGCGCAGCCGGTCGAGCCCGCGGTGATAACCGACGCGGAAGCAGGCGTACGCCTCGACGTCATCGCGGCCGAGCTCGCCGAGGCGCGCCCACCCGTCGAGAAAGCGCGGCCAGCGCGCGACCACGTCGGCGACCGCATCGCGTTGTTGTGATGGCGCGACCGAGCGGGCGCGTGCCAGTGCGTCGAGCACGTCAGCAGGCTCCGCCGGTAGCACCGTTTCGGGTGGGCCTTGCGGCGTGAGGTTGACGGGCTGTTCGGCCATCGAGCCCCCGAATCTAGAGGACCGGCCCCCGGGCGGAGTCCCGGGGGGTCGCCGGTACCATGCGGACCGTGACCGAGATCACCGCACCCGAGTCGACCGCGGCCCAGGCTGAAGCCGCGAGCACCGACGCGGCTGCAACCGACGCGACCGGGCCCGATGCGCCGGCACCGACGCGATCCACACGGCTGGTCCTCGTG
>DASVIY010000255.1:0-12036 GCA_036386195.1 Acidimicrobiia bacterium
TCTGGGCGCTCATGCAATTTCGGAGTCGCATCACGATCTCGGGCGAGCCCGGTGCGGGCAAGACGACGTTGGCGGCTGCGCTGCTGGCTGCCGCGCCACCGAGTCATTGCGTGCGGTGTTGCGAGGAGGTGCGCGAGATCGCGGTGCCGATCACGCACGGCTCCTACTACGAGGTGCGACCCGCCTCGCTCGACGGTACCGGTGAGATCAGCTTGCGCGACCTGGTGAAGTTCGTCCTCGCGATGCGGCCCGACCGGATCGTCGTCGGTGAGGTGCGTGGCGCCGAGGCCTTCGAGCTGAGCCGGGCAGTCAACGCGGGCTGCGGCTTCCTGTGCACCGTGCATGCCAACAGCGCTTCCGAAGCACTCAACGCGTTGGTCAACGCAGCCCTGATGGCAGGCGAGAACGTCACCGAGCGCATCGTGCGAAAAGTCTTCTCCGAGTCGCTCGATGTCGTGGTGCATCTGGATCGTGACGACATGCCGCGCGACGACCGGGAATCGCTGCGTCGAGAGGTGATGGAGATCACCGCGGTGCTGCCGGCGATGGGCGACGACTTCACGGTCGAGCCGATCTTCGTACGCGACTCACTGGGCAAGGCGCTGGTGTGGACGGGCATGTTGCCCGCCGACCTACGAGCACGCGTCGACCGTTCATTGCCCGACGGGCTCACGCTGCACCAGATTGTCGAAGGCCGGCGAGTCGTCGCATGACGTTGCTTGCCGCGTTGGCCGTGGGTATTGCCGTGAGCTTCGCGGTGGGGTTTCTGAATGGTGCCGCGCCGGAGATCCACCTCCGCCGGCCGCCGCGGCGCACCGAGATCGGCGGACGCAAGCTTTGGCTGCAACAGGCTGGCGTTGCCGTGACACCACGGCAGTTCTGGGCGGCCTCAATCGGCGTGGGCGTCATCGCGTTTCTGGTGATCGACCTGCTGACGGGCACGCCACTCATCGCGCTGGTACCGGCAGGCGCGGTTGCACTGTTGCCGCGCGCGTACTTCGCGCGCCGCCGCGCCGCGCGTTTGCGCCGCGTGCAGGAGGCTTGGCCCGACGGTTTGCGCGACGTTCTCGCTTCGATCTCGGCGGGACGCTCGCTCACCCAGGCCCTCACGTCTGTCGCAACGACAGGGCCGGTGGCGTTGCAGGAGGCGTTCGCGCGGTTCCCATTGCTCGCGCGGATGTTGGGCACGGTGCCCGCGCTCGAGATCGTCAAGGAAGAGCTCTCCGACCCGGTCAGCGACCGGGTGCTCGAGGTGCTCGTGCTCGCGCATGAACGCGGCGGAGCGATCGTCTCCGAGATCCTCGGCGACCTCGTCGTTGCGACGACCAAGGACCTCAAGGTGCTCGACGAGATCGAGACCGAAGGGCTGGAGATGAAGATCAACGCCCGGGCGGTGCTCGTGATGCCGTGGTTCGTGCTCGTGGCGCTCACCCTTCGCGACGGCCCGTTTCGCGACTTCTACCAATCGCCTGCCGGGCTGCTCGTCGTCGTGGTGGGCGCCGCGCTGAGCGCGTTCGGAGCATGGCTGATCGGTCGATTGAGCCGCCGGCAGATGGAACAGCGCGTCTTCGGGTCGGCCGCGCCATTGCCCATCGGTGATCAGCAATGAGTGGAACCGTGCTCGTCGTCGCCGCGCTCGCGGGCGCGCTGGTCGCTGCAGGCATCACCGGCCTCGTCGTGCGTTCGACGCCCCGGCTCGCGCCGCGCGTCCGCCCGTACACGATCGTCGTTCGTGCCGCGCTCGGCCGAAGCGCCGACGCGTCGTCCGTCGATCCCGTCCCTGCCATCGGCGGCACCGTCGGGCGGCTGTTCGGGCCGCCGCTGCAGGCGCTTGCCGGTCGGATCGGACGGTTCGTCGAGCGGGGAAGTGACGAGCAACTTTCGTTGCGGCTGCGTCAAGCGGGTCGACCTGCGATGACGCCCGAGCAGTACCGCTTGCAGGTGGCCGGGCAGGCGACGCTGTTTGCGATCGCCGGCGCCGTGCTCGGGGCCCTGCTGCTGCACTCGGCCCCGATCATGCTGGCCCTCGCGACATGCGGCTTCTTGTACGGCTCGACTCGCCGGCGCGCCCAAATCGACAGGTCGATCATCGAGCGTCGCGATCGCATTCGTCTGGAGCTGTACACCGTCAATCAGCTCCTCGCCATGCACCTACGTACCGGCGCGGGTCCGGTGCAGGCGACGCAACGCGTGGTCGATCGCGGCTCGGGTGTGGTGATCGAGGAGCTCGATGATGTGCTCCGCTCGATCCGGGCGGGCGTGAGCGAGCCGGAGGCTTTTCATCGCGCAGCCGAGGTGACGCCCGAGCCCGGTGCGGCCCGCACCTACAAGCTCTTTGCCGCGGGCGCCGAGCGCGGCGTCGATCTTGCAACCGCGCTCCTGGCGCTCAGCGAAGACCTGCGCGACGGACGTCGCGAGGAGCTACGGAAGACGGCGACGAAGCGCCGGGCCGCGATGCTCCTGCCGACCATCGCGGTGTTGGCTCCGATCATGCTGCTGTTCATCGCGGCGCCCCTGCCCTCGATCATCTTCGGGGGCAGATGACGCCGTCCTGCACGTTCTGCAAGCGACTGAAAGGTGACAAGCAATGATGCGACTTATGGTGTGGTGGACGAACGTCGCCGAGCGGACGCGCCGTGACGAACGCGGTATGACGACCGCAGAGCTGCTCGGCAACGCCGCGCTCGGCATTGCGGCGCTCGTGGTGATCTGGGCGGCGTTGCAGGCGCTGGGTGTCCATATCGTCGATTCGATCGGGAAACAGCTCGGGCTCTGATCGGTACCGGCACACGTTCATTGCGTCGACGTCGATGGCGCAGATGATAGTGGCGCACGACTCTGACGAGCGCGGCATGACCACGATCCAATACGTGGCTGCGACCGCGATGTCGCTGTTCGTCTTCGTGATGATGGCCAACTTCATCGTGTTCTTCTACGCCCGCGGTGCGGCGCGTGCCGCCGTCGACGAAGCGGCGCGCACGGGCGGGCGCAACGGCGCGTCGATTTCCGAGTGTGAGGCTCGTGCCCGCGAGACGCTGGACGGCCTGATCAATGGATCGATGCGCGCGCAGATCCAGCCCGTCCACTGCTCTCAGGACGTGACGCCGGATGGTGTCGTCGTACACGCGTCGACCGACGTGCATCTCGTCGGCTGGATTCCCGGCGTGATACCCGACTGGACGTTCACGCTCAGGGGCCAGTCGGTGAAGGAGCGGTCGCCATGACGCAATGGAGGCGCCGCCGGCGTGGGGCCTGTGGTGACGAGCGAGGCTTTGTTGCCGCCGAGCTCGCGCTCGGCGTCGGGCTGCTCCTGTTCCCGGTCGCGCTGCTCGTGCTCACGCTGCCGACGTGGTCGGAGCGCCAGGCGAGCGGCCGGGCGATCGCCCGCGAGGTCGCGCGCACAGTCGCGGTGGAGGGCACCTGTGATCGGGTCGCCGCGAACGATGTCGTCCGGACCATGGCCGGCAATCTCGGTCTCGATCCGGCCGATGTTTCGGTCGTGCTCAACTGCATGTCGGGCTCGGCGCTGCCGCGCGGCGGGAGTCTCACCGCGAGCGTGACGGTGGTGATCCCGGCCGTCACCATCCCCACGATTGCGCAAGTGGGGCAGCGGCACTGGACCACGAGTCACACCGAGGCGATCGACCCCTACCGCAGTTTCGAACCGTGAGCCGCGCCGTGCGACCGCGTCCCGACCTGCACGACGACGATCCTCGCGGCGAGCGCGGCACGATCACCTTGTGGATCCTGGGCCTGTGCCTCATGCTCTTCGCGCTCGGGGGCATCAGCCTCGATCTGTGGCGGGCTTTCTCCGACCGTCGATCACTCGCATCTGCCGCCGACGCGGCTGCGGTCGCGGGCGGCACCGCGCTCGATGTCGACGCCTATCGCCTCGACGGCGTCGTGCAACTGGATCCGGGGCTCGCCAAGGCTCGCGCCGAAGCGAGCTTGCGCGATCAGGGGGATACGTCGGCACTGACGAACGTCTCCGTGGATGCGGACACGCAAACGGTGCGGGTCACGGTGTACGGCGCGACGCACTTTTCGCTCCTGCAGCTCCTCCCCGGCGCGCACGACTTCTCGATCACCGTCCACGCCAGCGCCCGTCCGCAAGCGTCGCCGTAGTGCAGTCAAACACCGGAGCGCGACCTCACTCCTTCGAGCGGACCCATTCGATCGCACCGTCGAGGAACGCACCGGTGTCGGGGAACTTGCCGCCGACGATGCCGGCGAACCACTCCGGTACGTAGATCTCGAACGTGCCTTCGTCGAGCTGGCGCATCACCGGCTCCACCATCGCCTCGACGGGCAGCGCCTCGATGTCGGCCATGCTCTCGTCGTTGTCGGGCAAGTGGAACAGCTCGGTGTCGATGACGCCCGGGTTGACGACGTGCACCTTCACCCCGGTGTCGCACAAGTCGATCTGCATCGATTCCGACCACGCGGTGATCGCAGCCTTCGACGCGGAGTACGCGGCCTCCGCCGGCGGGCCGAGTCGCGCTGCGACCGACGAGATGTTGACGATGCGTCCCTCGCGCGCGATGAGCTCGGGCAGCAACGCGAGCGTGAGCCGGACGGGCGAGAAGTAGTTGATCGCCATCACGGCCTCGACGACTTCGGGCGCCAGCTCGGTGACGACGCGCCGTTTCGGGATGCCGGCGTTGTTGACGAGCACGGCGACCGCGCCCAGCTCGTTTTCGACCCGGCGGGCGAACCACTGGATGCCGTCGAGGTCGGCGAGGTCGACGGTCCACATCTTCGAGTCGGGGGAGTGCTTGCGGACTCGCTCCAGCACGTCGGCGAGGAGTGATCCGCGACGCGCGCAAATGCCGACAACCGCGCCGCGCTCGGCGAATCCCTCGGCCAGCGCGGCGCCGATGCCCGACGACGCGCCCGTCACGAGCACCTTCTTGCCTTCGAGCGCGTAGCCCATCGTGCCCCCCGAACGGACGTGCCCGTCAGCATACGGTCCACTAGCCTCCGCCGCCGATGGTGCTCGATCCGGCTAGCGCGCTGCTCACCGACAAGGTCGCGGTCGTCACCGGCGCCGCAATGGGTATCGGCGAAGCCGTCGCGATCACGTTTGCTCACTTCGGTGCCGACGTCGCGATCTGCGACCGCGACGTGCCGCGCCTCGACGACACCGCGAACGACATCGAAGCGACCGGGCGCCGCGTGGTTGCCGCCGAGCTCGATGTGCGCGGCGGCGCGGCGGCCGGCATATTTCTCGAGACCGTGCGCGACGCGCTCGGCCCCATTGACGTGCTCGTCAACAACGCCGGCGGCGGGTTCCAGAGCCGGTTGCTCGACGTCAGTGCCAAGGGCCAGGACGCGCTGGTGCACGAGAACTTCACCAGCGTCACCAACTTCGTGCGGGGCGTGATGCCGCTAATGTCCGAGGCGGGCGGCTCGATCATCAACATCACCTCGATCGAGGCGCATCGCGCCGGCCCGGGCTTCGCCGTCTACTCCGCGATGAAGGCGGCGGTCGCGAACCTCACCAAGAGCCTCGCGTTGGAGCTCGGTGACCGCAACATCCGCGTCAACTGCATCGCGCCCGACGTCATCCCGACGCCCGGTACCGGGGGGATGATGTCAGTGACCACACCGCTGCCGCGCGCCGGTCATGTCGACGACGTCGCCGGCGCGGCCGTCTACCTCGCCAGCGACACGCTCTCGGGCTTCGTCACCGGTACCACGCTCCACGTCGACGGCGGCAACCTCGCCGCGGGCGGTTGGCGTCGCGCTGCCGACGGCACGTTCACGACGTGAAGTTCGGCATCGCGCTCGGCGCCCTCAATCCCGCGTTCTTCGTGGAGGCGACACTCGAAGCGGAGCAACTCGGCTACGAATCGGTGTGGATGCCGGAGCATCTCGTGTTCACCGCGGCGATGAGCCGCTCGCCGCACCCCGGCGAAGATCATCCGCCGGTGCCGCCGACCACGCCCATCTTCGACGTGTTCACCTACCTCGGGTTCCTCGCGGGCAAGACCGAGCGGCTGCGACTCGGCACCCACGTGTACAACATCGGCCTGCGCCATCCGTTCATCTCGGCGCGCGCGGTGCAGACGCTCGACATCGTCTCCGACGGCCGATTCGAGTTCGGCATCGGCGCGAGCTGGCTCGAAGAGGAGTGGCAGGCGGCCCAGCTCGACTTTTCATCGCGCGGCCGGCGGGTCGACGAAGCGCTCGAGGTGTGCAAGCGGCTGTGGACCGAGCCCGAGGTCGCACACCGGGGCGAGTGCTTCGATTTCGCCCCGGTCGTGTTCGAGCCCAAGCCGGTGCAGCGGCCGTGGCCGCCGATCCTCGTGGGGGGCGAGAGCGATGCCGCGTTGCGACGCGCTGCGCGCGCCGGCGACGGGTGGATCGGCATGGCGCACACCTTCGAGTCGGCGGCGAAGTCGATCGACCGGTTACGGGAGCTGCGCGCCGAGTACGGACGCGCCGACGAGCCGTTCCAGGTCTGCGTCGGCGGCGACGTCAGCTCGGGTGACGACGTGACGCGCTGGGAAGAGCTCGGTGTCACCCGTCTCGTCGTGTCGCCGTGGCCCCGCTCGAAGGAAGCGATCGACGGGATGCGCCGTTTCGCCGACCTGATCGGCCTGGAGTGCGCCTGAGTCGCGTCTGAATTCCCGTCCGACCGGGTCAGTCGTCGTCGTCCGCGAGCAGGCCGTCGGGGTCGTCGTCGAAGTCGCGCATCGACACCTTGTTGCGGGCGGCGTGCTCGATCACGGGCCGGGTCATCGTGTAGCAGACGCCCTCCATGATCTCGGCCAGCGGCTCGGCGGTCTCGAACTGGTCCAGATCGATGCCGCGCCCCTTGCCGATGTCACACGCCCGCCGCAGCACGATCGCGGCTTCCGCGGTGTCGGGGTCGAGCGCCTCGTCGGCCCACGCCATGAACCCGCCCCGCCACGGCACCTCGGAATACGGCGGGGGATCGACGAGCTCCCGGCCCTCGATCGTCCACGCGAGCAGCAGCTCGCGGTCACGCCACAGCTTCGGTTGCGTCCGCCGGTCGACGCGCGCCGGCAGCTCGACGTCGTACTGGCGCGTCTCGATGCCGCGGGTGGCGTGCGCGATCGCGAGCCCCGCGAGATCGAACATGTGGGTGCAGTTGGCGCGCGGGTTGGTGTGCTGGGCCGCGGCGGTGACGCGCACCGACAGTGGCGTGCCGTCGAGCGCATGGAGCGGCACCGCGGCCTCGGGACACGTGCTCCACGGGAACCGGAGGCTCTCGCCTTCGAGCGAGAGCGCGGTCGTGCCGTCGTGGCGCAGCGTCACCCGGAACCGGTGATAGTCGTCTTCGAGATCGCTGACCACGACGCCGGGCTCGGTCGCGACGACGCGGATGCGTCGCCGGTAGGTGCCCGACGGGTCATTGGCGCGGACCTTTCTCACGCGTCGGGGGGCACCGGGTCGCCGAGGAACACGATGACGCGCGTCTGGAAGCGCCAGCGATCGGGTTGGCGGGTGAGCCGGTCGTAGTAGCGGCCTGCGGTGCTGATCGCGAAGCCGTCATCGGTCTTCTTCAAGTACGCGAAGTCGGTCCACCCGCGCGCCGTGTCGCCCGACTCGTCGATCTCGATCACGCAGTTGTACGAGACGTGCTGGCCCGGCGGCACGCCCGGCTTGTGGATGCCGATGTGCTCGTGGATCTGCGCCCGGCCTTCGTGGACGTGCCCCATCACGGTGAACGTCGCGTCGTCGGTGAACAGGTCAGCGAAGTCGTCGGCGCGGCCGTCGTCGTAACAGTGGCAGTACGCGGCGATCAGATTCCGGATCGCGGCTTCGTCTTCGAGGCGGTTCATCTCAGTCGGTCCCTTCACCCGCGCCTGGGTATCCGCCGCCGCCGAACTGCGCGTCGAGCGCGTCGTAATCGACCAAGAACCCATCGCGGGGGAGCTTCTCGACGAACTCGACCGACTTCGGCTTCTTGTACGACGCGATGCGGGTGCGGCAGTGCTCGATCACATCGTCGGCGGTGATGGTGGCCGCATCGTCGAGTGCGACGATCGCCTTCACGCTCTGGGTCCACTGCCGGTCGGGCACACCGATCACGGCGCACTCTCGCACGCCGGCGAGCGTCCCGACGCATCCCTCGACCTCGGACGGATAGATGTTCTCGGCGGCAGACTTGATCAGACGCGTCTTCGGCCCGATGAACGTGAGCGTGCCGTCACGCTCGCGCCGGCCGAGGTCGTTGGTGTGGTGCCAGCCGTGGCGAAAGCGGCGGGCGGTGTCCTCGGGCCGGTTCCAATATGCGTTCATCACGGTGGGACCGCGCGCCACGATCTCGCCGACCTCGCCCGCAGGCACGTCGTGGTCGTCGGGGTCGACGATGCGCAGCTGCATCAGCGGCGCGGTCCGGCCGTCGGCACCGATCGCGTCCGCACCGAGCGCGTTGTACGTCAGCATGCCGCCCACCTCGGTCTGGCCGTAGCCGCCGGGGCGGCGGGCCCAGGGGCTCGTGTCGATCGTGATCATCTCGTTCCACTCCGGCTTGCCGGCGAACGTGCGGAGCGACGACAGGTCGTGATGGTGGTCGCGGTTGATCTCGAGCATCTGACGGATCGTGGGCCGCATGAGGAACGCGCCGGTGCAGCGTTCCGTCGCGATGAGGCGGCAGAGCTCCTCGGCGTCGATGCGGGGAGTGAACACGTTGGTGCCCGCGACGAGAAACGTCGCCAGCGTCGTCATCAACGTCGCGATGTGAAACAGCGGCCCGCAGTTGAGATACACGTACGAGCTGTCGATGTCGGCGGCGCGGCTCATGATCACGGCCTGCGCGACCAGGGCGCGATGACTCAGCATCGCCGCGCTCGGCCGGCCCGTAAACGCCGCGGTGTGCATCAGGAGCACCGGCGCGGAGTCGTCGACGGCGATGGCCGGGTCGTCGGGCTCGCGCGAAGCGAGGAACGCCTCGTAGCTCTCGCCGCCCGCGCCGTCATGCTGGAGCCAACGCACGCGCACCAAACCGGGAGCCTGCTCGCGCGCCGCGCGAACGGTGTCGCCGATTTCGGCCTCTTGCCAGACGACGACCGTCGGTGCCAGGTCGGCGAGCACGAACGCCAGCTCGTCGACGCTTTGGCGCCAGTTGACCGGGCAGCACATCGCACCGAGCTTGGCCGCGGCCGACAAGAGCTCGAGGATGCGAAACGAGTTCTGCCCGAGCCACACGATCCGGTCGCCGGCGCGCGCGCCCGCGGCGTTGAGCGCGGCGGCGAGTTGATTGACGCGCTCGTCGAGCTCTCGATACGTGAGCCTGACGTCACCGTCGACCACCGCCAGTTGCTGCGGGCGGCTCCGCCCGTTCTCGCGGAGCACGTCGCCGAGCGTCAACGCGTGCAGTGAGTCCACGGCCGTCATGATCGCAGACGGCGTGGGCCGAGCGGGGAGCGTGGCATGATTGCGGCCGGGATGGCAGGCGACACGAGTGCAAGCGAAGCAACATCGCTCCGCAACGTCGTGCCGCGCCACGACGTGCCGACCGCCGGACGCAGCGGCTTCGTGCTCGTCGACGAACGGCAGGTGCACTACCTCGAATGGGGCCCGAGCGCCGCGCCGCCCGTGCTGTGTCTGCACGGCGGGGGACAGACCGCGTACATGTGGGAGGAGCTCGGCGCGGTGCTCGCCGACCGGTACCACGTGCTCGCGCCCGATCTGCCGTGGCACGGCGATTCCGATCCGATCGACGACATGAGCCGGCAGTCGCTCTCGGCCTCGTTGCCGCCCCTCCTCGACGAGTTCGGATTCGAACGGGTCGCGCTCGTCGGGGCGTCGCTGGGCGGGCTCGTGAGCATGACCCTCGCGGCCGCGCATCCCGCGCTGGCCGGCCCGATCGCGCTCATCGACATCGGCACCAGGCTCGAGGACGAGGGCGTGGACCGGATCCTCAACTTCATGCGCAAGCACGAGTCGTTCGCCTCGCTCGAAGAAGCCGCGGTCGAGGTCGCCGAGTACCTCCCGCAGCGCAAGGCGGTGCGGGTGGAGAGCCTGCGCCGCAACCTTCGGCAGCGCGACGACGGGCGCTGGGAGTGGAAGCACTCGTACGGGAAGCGCCTGCGCGAGGCCGACGGCCCGAGCACCGGGGGATGGCGGGCGCTGGTGGAAGGTCTCGACGAAGAAGCTGCCGGGCTCGCGTCACCCGTCCTCGTGTTGCGCGGTGCGACCAGCGACGTGCTGTCGAATCAAGGCGCGGAGGACATCACTGCGCTGATTCCCGACGCGCGCCTCGCCACGATCAAGAGCGCCGGCCATCACGCGGCCGGCGACAACCCGGAGTCGACGGGCAATCTCGTGCGTGCCTTCTTCACTGAAGTGGGCTGGTAACTCGCGATGGCTGCCGAGCCGTACCAGGCGAAGTACAAGACCCGCGCGCAGGTGCGGGCGGGCGGTGCGATCGGCAACTTGCAGGACGGCGCCGTGATCGAGGCGCAGGGGCTCTCGACGCGGCTGGTTGCCTGGCCGGGCAACAGCTTTCAGACCGAGGCGGTGCACGTTTTGACGGTGCCGCCGGGTACCGAGTCGAAGTCGTACGCCTACACGATGGCCGAGGAGGCGATGCTCTGCCTCGTGGGCGCGGGTGAGGTCTACCTCCGCGGCGCGTGGCGTGTATTGCAGGCGGGAGACGTTGCGTACTTCCCCGAGGGTGTCGCGCACGCGGTGCGCAATCCGGCGGCGAACAGCAACGACCTGGTCATCGTCACGCAGATCACGCCGCCGCAGTTCGACTTGTATGAGGCGGCCGGCTTCTACGACCGGTCACAGGGAACCCTGAACCTCACGACGATATTCAAGGCCACGCTCAACGCGCACCGAGGCGAGATTCCAACGAGCGAGATGGCGTTGCATAGGGACGGGCACGACGTGCGGGTCGAGAACCTTGTCGCGGCCGACGTACGCGCGAGCGGTGCGCTGTTCAACGTGTACCTGGGCACGCCGTTCGCAAACCTGGGCCTGCCCGCGCATCTGGTGCTGTGGCCGGGCGCGGGCACGCGCACGGCGGGCTTCAACTACGCGCTCGCGCCGGCGCACGCGACCGACAACATGCACGCCCACCCGGTATCCGATGAGTGCCTGATCCTGTGGGAAGGGATGTGCGAGGGCTACACCGCCGACGGCTACAGCGGTTCCGAGTTCATCGCGCTCGATACCTACGACGTCATCCTCGCTCCCTGCGGTGTGCTGCACGGGCACCGCAGCGTTGATACGCCGAGTGTGCTCGGCGGCTTCGCGTCACCGCCCCAGCTCGACCTCTTGCTCGACAGCGGCTTCTACACGGACGGCGTGTTCTCGCAGGCGACGTTCGAGCAACTCGACACCGCCGCGGTCGGCGGCCTCGATCTCTTGCGGGCGCGCAGCTAACGCGGTCTCGCTGCAGGTCGAGTCAGTCTTTCGGCGGCCGCACGTTGATCGCGAGGGTGAAGATCGCCTTCACGACCGGCTCGCCGGTGGTCGCGTCTTTCCAGTCGGTCTCGGTCACGTAGAACTCGAGCGTGCCGCCGTTGGAGCGCTGCTTCTCGTATACGTCGGTGATGACCGTGGTGCCTTCGAGCACGTCGCCGACCTTGGGCCAGCGCGAGTACTCGAACGCCTGCTCGCCATGCAGGATTGCCCGGCCCGGGCCGCGCAGCTTCTCGATCGGCACGCCGCCCGCGCCGCCGGTGCCGAGCGAGCCCCAGTAGGGCATGACGAACGGGAATGTCGGCGGCACCGGCGCGGCGTCGCCCTTGTAGACGTCGTCGCTGTCACCCACCGCTTCGGCGAAGACGCGCACGGGACCGCGTTCGATCACGACCTTCTGGGTACCGGTCGTCTGGCCCTTCAACTCCGTGAGCAGTGCCACGCTGCGTCCTGACGTCGATTCGGATGGCGCCGGAGAATACCGAGTGTCAGCGCGACGTGCCGGTCGGCGAGGCCGCCGGGTGCACGAGCTGGTGCTTCATCACCTTGCCGGTCGCGTTGCGCGGGAGCTCGTCGACGAACGTGATCTGACGCGGTCGCTTGTAATCCGCGAGGCGTTCCGCGCAGAAG
>DASVIY010000256.1:0-3407 GCA_036386195.1 Acidimicrobiia bacterium
TGACGCGACTCGATTTCCTCATGAAGCGCGAGAGCGTGCTGCGAAGCATCGACGCGGTGCGACAGCTCGCGTCTCGACTCCCGCTCGATCTCGTCGTCGTCGGCGACGGCGACGCCCGGGACGACATCGAGGCGGCGGCTGCCAAAGCGAATACAGAGCTCCGGCGCGAGGCGGTGCGGTTGCTGGGTGCGATGGATGATCCGCGGGGTGCGTACGCCGCAGCCGACATCATCATCGGCATGGGCACGTCAGTCGTGCGGGGCATGGCGTTCAACAAGCCCGTCATCGTGCTGGGTGAGGACGGCTACTCGGAGACGTTCAGCCCCGAGACGGCCACGGCACTCGGTGACTCCGGGTTCTACGGGTTCGCGCACGGCGACCCCGACAACGCCGAGCTTTGTAAACGGATCGAGGAGCTGGTGACCGACGACGCGTTGCGTCAGTCGCTCGCGGGTTCGTCGCGCGCGCTGGTCGTCGCTCGTTTCGACCTCGACGTCATCGGCGCCGCGTTGGGGGAGTGGTACGACAAGGTTGTGGCGACGCCGGTTGACCGGTCGCCCGCTGTGCTCGCCCGCGGAGCGACCGCCGCCGCGTACAAGCTCTATTTCCAAACCCGTCAACTGGCCGGTCGGATTGTTCGTCGTGGCGCGAGGAAGTACAGCTCGCCGCGGCCCGAACGCACGGACAGCGCCGCCACATGAGCGCGGAACGCATCCCGCTCGTCGACCTGAGCGTTCAGAGCGACCTGATCGCCGGCGAGGTCGCCCGTGGGTTCGAGGAAGTGATTGCGAGCTCCGCGTTCATCGGCGGCCCTGCGGTTGCTGCGTTCGAAGCTGATTTCGCGGCGTTCTGCGGCGTCGAGCACAGCGTGGGCGTGGCCAACGGCACCGACGCGATCGAGCTTTCCTTGCGCGCTGCCGGTATCGAGCCCGGCGACGAGGTCATCCTGCCTACCAACAGCTTCATCGCGACGGCGGAAGCCGTCACCCGCGCCGGTGGCACCCCGGTACTGGTCGACTGCGATCCCGACGACCTGTTGATCGATCCCGCAGCGGTCGCGGCCGGCATCGGCTCCTCGACCCGCGCCGTCGTGCCTGTCCATCTGTACGGTCGCCTCGCGCCGATGGACGCGTTGCACGCCGCGGTCGATAACCGGTCGGTCTTGATGATCGAGGACGCGGCACAGGCGCAGGGCGCTCGCCGCAACGAGCGTGGGATCGGCAGCTGGGCGCAGGCAGCGGCCACGAGCTTCTATCCGGGCAAGAACCTCGGTGCGTACGGCGACGGGGGTGCGGTGCTGACCAACGACGCCGCGATCGCAGCCGACGTCCGCTCGCGGCGCGATCACGGTCGCGCCGGTCGGCATCACCACGAGCTCATCGGCACCAACTCTCGGCTCGACACGCTGCAAGCAGTGGTGCTGCGGGCCAAGCTCCGGCACCTGCACGAGTGGAACGCGCTCCGCATCGAGGCGGCGGCGCGCTACCAGGAGATGCTTTCGGACTCTCCCGGGGTCACCGTGCCCCGGCTTGGTCCCGAGGGCGAGTCGGTCTGGCACCTCTACGTCGTGCGCGTGCGCAACCGGGATGCAGTGCTCACCTCGCTCCACGAGAAGGGCATCGGTGCGGGCGTGCACTATCTCCTGCCGATCCACCTCCAACCCGCGTTTGCATACCTCGGGTATTCACGCGGCGACTTCCCGGTGGCCGAAGCGGCGGCAGAGGAGATTCTGTCGCTGCCGCTGTATCCCGGTATCACGGCCGCGCAACAACTGCGCGTCTGCGAGGCACTGCGTGCCGCGGTGACCCGACATGCCGCGTGACCCATCGGTATTCGTACACCCCAGCGGTCTCTGCGAGAGCGACCAGGTAGGCCCACGTACGCGCGTCTGGGCGTTCGCCCACGTGCTTGACGGGGCGGTCATCGGCGCCGACTGCAACATCTGCGACGGCGCGTTCGTCGAAGGCGGCGCGCAGATCGGCGACAACGTCACGATCAAGAACGGCGTCCTCGTCTGGGACAAGGTCACGATCGAGCGCGACGTGTTCGTGGGGCCCGGCGCCGTGTTCACCAACGACTTCACGCCGCGCGCCGACTTCCCGAAGACGCCCGACGAATTTCTGCCCACGCTGGTGCGCCGGGGCGTCACCATCGGTGCGAACGCGACCATCGTGTGCGGTGGCACCATCGGAGAGCGCGCCTTCATCGCAGCCGGCGCGGTGGTCTCCGGCGACGTGGTCGCGCATGCGCTGATGGCGGGAGTGCCCGCGCGACGCGTCGGGTGGGTGTGTGACTGCGGCCTGCGGCTCGACGGTGACCTGCGGTGCACGTGTGGCCGCAGCTTTCAGCCCGGCAACCCCGACGGCGGGCTCGCTCCGCTCGACGCCTGAGCGCTCAGCGTTTGTGCACGAGCGTGCTCTCCAGGGACCACTTTCGCACAAACGGTCGTTAGGAGCGTTTGACGCGGCGGCGCAGGGTCGCGACGCGGTCACGTGCGCGGATCCCGAGGCGCGGCATCACCATGAGCACGGCCGCTTGCACCGCCACGCGCGGCGTGCCTCGAACCGCGTGGGCTGCCGCGCGGCGCGTGGCGCGTGCATTGCCGGCGCGTGCGTGCTCGAGCGCTTCGCTCAGCGCGAGTCGCGCCTTCATCCGGTGCAGACCGCGCCGGGCCCAGTTGTGTTCACGCGCGTCGCCTGCGTCGTCGAGCGCGAGCTGCATCACCTGCACGTCGGACGGCGCCGAGCTGTATCCCGACGAGAGGCTTTCCGCCCCGAGTCGGTAGAGAAGCGTCGGGTGCTCGGTCGACGTCACGATGGTGCCGGTGCGCACCAGCCGGATCCACAGGTCCCAGTCTTCGCCGACGGCGAGGTCGGCCCGGTAGCCACCGACGCGGTCATAGTCAGCGCGCGCGAACAGCGCGCCGCTGAAGACGAAGTTGTGGTTGAGCAAAACCTTCAACTGATCAGCAGGGGGTGGCACGTCCCGGCGTGGCTCCGCGCCGAGCGCGACGCCGCTGCCCGGAATCCATTCGAGCGGTTGCGCGGCGACGATCCCGGGTGAGCGAGCCAAGGTCGCGAGCATCGCTGTCAGATGATCCGGGAGCCACACGTCGTCGGCATCGAGGATGGCCACGAGCTTCGTGGTCGTGTGTTCCATCGCGGTGATGCGCGCGGCGGCGACGCCGCGATTGGGGTCGAGGCGCACAAGCTCGATCGGCAGGCGGCCCTTCCACTGTTCGACGACCGATGAGGTCTCGTCGGTTGAGCCGTCGTCGACGACGATGACTGCGCCGGGCTTGATTGTCTGTCCCGCGATCGACGCCAGCGTCGCCCCGATCGTGTGTGCGGCGTTGTGCGCGCACAGCATGACCGTAACGTCGTCGCCGTCGCGCGGAGCGGAGCTCA
>DASVIY010000257.1:0-3692 GCA_036386195.1 Acidimicrobiia bacterium
GGCTGATCCGTTCCCCACGTTTCGCTGGCTGCGGGAGCACGAGCCTGCGCACCGCAACCGCACCGGACAATGGCTCTTCACCCGTCACGCCGACGTCATGGCCGTGTTGCGCGACGCGGCGCGGTTTTCCAGCGATCCGAGTCATCGCAAGCCGGACGACGCCATCGGCCGCGAGCAGCGTCGGGCGATGGAGGGCACGAAGGGCCAGACCATGCTCTTCCTGGACCCGCCCGATCACACGCGGCTCCGCGCGCTCGTGAGCCGGGCGTTCACCCCGAAGGTCGTGGAACGCCTTCGACCCCGGATCGTCACGCTGGTCGACGGTCTGCTCGACCGCGCGGCCGACGCAGGATCGATGGATCTGATCGCGGACTTCGCGTACCCGCTGCCGGTGGCGGTGATCTGCGAGATGCTCGGAATCCCCGAGGCCGACCGCGCCGAGTTCCACCGATGGTCGGGCGATGCGACCCGGCTCCTCGACCCGATCACCGATCCCGAGGTGCTCGAGCGCGGGCTGGTCGCCGGTGCATGGTTTGTCGAGTACTTCGCCGCGTTCTTCGATCGGCGCCGGCGCGAACCGGCCGATGATCTCGTGAGCGAGCTGCTGGCAGTCGAGGAAGCAGGCGATCGGCTGAGCCTCGGGGAGCTCACGTCGACGTGCGTGCTGCTCCTGCTGGCCGGTCACGAGACGACTGCCAACCTCATCGGCAACGGCACGCTCGCTCTGCTGCGTCACCCCGACCAGCTGACCCGCCTGCGCGACGACCCGGCGCTCGACCGCGTCGCAGTCGAGGAGCTGCTCCGATACGACAGCCCGGTGCAATACGACGGGCGCACCGCACTCGAGGATGTCGAGCTCGCCGGGGTGACGGTACGTGCCGGCGAGGCCGCCATCGTGAGCTTGGGCGCGGCAAACCGTGATCCCGCCGTGTTCGACGAACCCGACCGCCTCGACCTCGAGCGCGCCGATCTCCATCACCTCGCGTTTGGCGTCGGGATCCACTACTGCCTCGGCGCGGCGCTCGCCCGGCTCGAGGGTCAGCTCGCGATCCCGCGGCTCGTTCGGCGGTTTCCCAACCTTGCGGTGACGGTCGACGCGCCCGAGTGGCGGGAGCACGTCGTGCTGCGAGGGCTCACGACGCTGCCGGTCAGCTTCTAGCCCACCATGCCGCCCGAGGACGCCCCGTCGCCCCGTCGCGTCGCGCGAGCGCGGCGCGCGCTCGGTCGCCTGACCGTCGATGTCGCGCCGCTGCGTATCTCGCGCGATTTCCGGTTGCTGATGACGGGCGAGCTCGTGTCGGAGACCGGCTCGCAGATCACACTGGTCGCGCTGTTCATCCAGGTGTTTCAGCTCACCGGCTCCGCGCTTGCCGTCGGCGCGATCGGTCTGGTGCAGCTCGCGGCGCTGGTTGTGACGACGTTCTTCGCCAGTCCGCTGATCGACCGGGTCGATCGCCGGCGGCTCCTGATCATCAGCCAGTGCCTGCAGGCCACGATGTCGCTGGTGCTGCTCGGGGGCGCGTTGGCGAAGCATCCACCGCTCGCGCTCGTGTACACCGCCGGCGCGCTCGCGGCAGGTTTGGCCGGCTTCTCCCTGTCCACCCGTTCCGCGATCACGCCGATGTTGATGCCCGCTTCCCAGCTGTCGAACGCGCTCGCAATCAACCAGGTGATGTGGAACACCTGTCTGATCGCGGGACCGGCCATCGGCGGGGTGATCGTCGGCCAGGCCGGATTGCCCTGGGCCTACGGCATCGACGCCGCGAGCTTCGGCGCGACCATCGTGGCCGCGATCCTGATGAGGCCGTTGCCCCCGCGGCACGAGCTCGTGGTGGACGACCCGGATTCCGAGAGCAACTGGCAACGGCTGCTGGAGGGCTTCCGGTACCTTCGCGGCCGGCGCGTGCTCCAGTCGACCTTCATCGTCGACCTGATCGCGATGATCTTCGGCATGCCCAGGGCCCTCTTCCCGATCCTGGCGCTGGTCCAGTTCCACCAGGGTGACGAGGTCGTCGGGGCACTGTTCTCGGCCGCCGCGGTTGGTGCCCTCCTCGGCGCGCTCACCAGCGGTTGGGTCGAGCGGGTGCGCCGCCAGGGTCTCGCGGTGCTCGTGGCAGTCAGCATCTGGGGGCTCGCCATCGCGGCGTTCGGCTTGACCGGTCCACGGTTGTGGCTCGCGTTGAGCTTCCTCGCGGTCGCCGGCGGCGCCGACGTCATCTCGGCCGTGTTTCGCAGCACGATCCTGCAGCTCTCGGTGCCCGACGATCTCAGGGGCCGCATGTCGGCAGTGCACATCCTGGTCGTCACGGGCGGCCCGCGCCTGGGCGACTTCGAGGCCGGTCTCGTTGCGGCCCTCTTCACGCCGGCCATTGCAGTGGTGTCCGGGGGCCTTGCGTGCGTCGCCGGGGTGGGCGTGCTCGCGCTGGCTGTGCCCGAGTTCGCCCGGTACCGAGCGCCCATTGCCGGACATCAGGTCACCGGTTGACTGGTGCTCATCGCGCGGGAATGCTCAGGCCTATGCCTGGCTCCTCCGGCACTGCGCTCGCGAAGAAACTCGGCATCAGCGAGCGCGCGCGTGTTGCACTTGTCGCCGCACCCAAGGGATTCGACGCGAAGCTCGGCGCGCTTCCCGACGGTGTCGAGCTCCGCCGTCAAGCGCGCGGCCGCCTCGATGTGGTCGTGTTCTTCGTCACGCGTGAGGCGGAGCTCGGGCGGCGCTTTCCCGCGTTGGCCCGCGCGCTCGAGCCCGACGGCGGGCTCTGGGTGGCGTGGCCGAAGAAGACGTCCGGTGTCGCGACCGATCTCAGCTTCGCTCCCGTGCAACAGATCGGCCTCGACGCCGGCCTCGTCGACAACAAGGTCTGCGCGGTCGACGACACCTGGTCGGGACTGCGCTTCGTCTATCGGGCCGCCGATCGTCCGCGCGGTCGTACGCGCCGTCGCAGCCGCCAGCCCGCCCGCCGCTAGCTGTGTGCGGGCGGTTCGTGTCGGTCTCGTCGCCGGCGTTGGTGGCCGAGTACTTCGGTGTCGACGAGGTCGCGATCGACTCGCATGAACCCGACTACAACGTGACGCCTCGCGCCGAGGTCTACGCGGTCCGTGAGCGCGACGGCTCGCGGCAGCTCCGCCTCCTGCGCTGGGGTCTGATCCCCTCGTGGGCCGACGACGAACACATTGGTGACCGGCTGATCAACGCTCGGGCCGAGTCGTTGGTCGACAAGCCCGCCTACCGCAGCGCGTTCGAGCGCCGGCGCTGCTTGATTCCCGCCGACGGCTTCTACGAGTGGGGTCCGTCGCCGGGGGGCGGCCGGCAGAAGCAGCCGGTGTTCGTGCACCGCCGCGATGGCGAGCCGATCGCGTTCGCGGGTCTGTGGGAGGTGTGGCGCGATCCGTCGGATCCTGACGCGCCGCTCATACGCTCGTGCACGATCGTGACCACTGACGCGAACCCTTCGCTCGCGCCGATTCACGATCGCATGCCCGTCGTGCTTTCGGAAGACGCGTGGACGCCGTGGCTCGATCGTGAGAACCGTGACGTCGAGACGCTCAGTCGTCTGCTGGTGCCGGTGGCCGACGAGGTGCTCGAGATCTATCCGGTGAGCACGCTCGTCAACGCGGCTGATGCGAACGGCCCCGCGCTCGTCGAGCGCGTCGTCGCGCCGGAGGCACCCACGCTGTTCGACGCGTCGCCG
>DASVIY010000258.1:0-1654 GCA_036386195.1 Acidimicrobiia bacterium
CGAGGTCGGTGATCGAGCCGACCGGCGTGTGCACGCGCATCGCGAGCCCGTCGAGCTTGCCCTTGAGCTCTGGAAGCACGACGCCGATGGCCCGCGCCGCGCCGGTGGAGCTGGGGATGATGGAGAGCGCGGCGGCCCGCATACGACGGAGGTCGGCCTTGCCCTTGCGGCTCGTCTGCGCCATGTCCTGGAGCGACTGGTCGCTGGTGTACGCGTGCACGGTGGTGATGTAACCCTGCTCGATCGTGAACCGGTCGTGCAGCACCTTCGCCATCGGTGCCAGGCAGTTGGTCGTGCAGGATGCGTTGGAGATCACCGTGTGCTTGGCCGCGTCGTACACGTCGTCGTTGACGCCCATGCAGATCGTGGCGTCGGCGTCGCCGCTCGGCGCGGAGATGACAACACGCTTCGCGCCACCCTGGAGGTGTCGTGCGGCAGCGTCGCGGCCGGTGAACAAGCCGGTGGACTCGATGACGACGTCGACGCCGTTGTCGGCCCACGGGATCTCGGTCGGGTCCTTGACCTCGAGCTTGCGCACCTCTCGGCCGTCGACGGAGAAGCCGTTGTCGCTGACCTTCACCTCGTGGGGCAGCACCCCCGAGACCGAGTCGTGCTTCAGCAGGAACGCCATCGTGTCGTTGTCGCCGAACGGGTCATTGACTGCGACCAGCTCGACGCCCGCCTCCGCGCCCCGGGCGAGCACGGCCCGGTAGAAGGAGCGTCCGATGCGTCCGAACCCGTTGATCCCTACTCGTACTGGCATGTCTTCCTCCGTGTGGGTTGCTGCCTCAACCTACAGCAGAGCCTCGAGGGCCTTCGCTAATCGGTCAGGATCGTGCACCAGGCCGTCGGCCCGGCACACGTCGGCCGCGACCGGCTCCACGCCCCATTCCCGGATACGGGCCTCGTCGGCAGCCATGCTCCCGGCCTGTTGGTAGACCAGGGCGTCGACGCGGGCGCCGTGCTCGAGGACAGCCGCGAGATGGTCGGTCACATCGAGCCCGGCCGTCTCAGGGAGCTGGGGCCGCAGGTTGGCGATCTGGAGGACCCGGCCGCGGGCGCCCGTCACCGCGGCGCGGAGCTCATTGACGCAGAGGACGGGCAGCAGGCTCGTGTACAGCGACCCGGGGGCGAGCACGATCTGGTCGGCAAGCTCGATCGCCGTCACCGCGTCGGCACATGCGGGTGCATCGTCGGGCACGAGCTCGACCCGGCGGATGCGGCCGGGACTGTTCGACACCGCGACCTGCCCTTCGACGGCCTCACCTTCCACGTCGGCTTTCAGGACGACGGCGTCGGCGGTGGCCGGAAGCACGCGCCCCACCGCGTCGAGCAGACGGCCGGCTTCGTCGAGCGCGGCAGTGAAGTCGCCGAGCGTCTCGGCCAGCCCGACGATGATGAGGTTGCCGAGCGCGTGGCCACCGAGATCGCCGCCGCCGAAGCGATGCTCGAACGCTTCCTTCCACACGTTGTCGTCGCCGGCCAGCGCGACGAGACAGCGCCGGAGGTCACCCGGAGCGGGCACGCCGAAGTCGCGTCGCAGGCGTCCCGAGGAGCCACCGTCGTCGGCCACACTCACCACCGCGGTGATGGAACGCGCATAGCGGCGCGCCGCGTGGAGAGCAACAGCAAGCCCGTGACCACCGCCGAGTGC
>DASVIY010000259.1:0-6669 GCA_036386195.1 Acidimicrobiia bacterium
ACGAGCGCCGCGCCGCCGAGATCGTGCGCGAGGAGTTTCCCGACGTCGACCACATCTCGCTCTCGCACGAGGTGATGCCGTGCGGGCCCGAGTTCGAGCGCACGTCGACCACGCTGGTCAACGCGTACGTCGCGCCACGCATTGCGTCGTACGTCGGGCAACTGCAAGGGAAGTTGCGCACTGCCGGGTACGCCGGTCAGCTGCTGATCATGCAGTCGACCGGCGGGGTCATGCCGCCCGACTACGTGTCGCGCCGCGCGGTGTCGCTGCTCGCGTCGGGTCCGACCGGTGGCGTGATGGGCGCAACGCTGGCCGCGCACAAAGACGGCGTCGACGACTTCATCGCGATCGACATGGGGGGCACGAGCTTCGACCTGTGCCTGGTGCGCCACGGCCGGCCCGAGATCAAGACCGACTGGAACTGGCGCTACCGCTACTACATCGGCCTGCCCATGGTCGACGTGCAGAGCGTCGGCGCCGGCGGTGGATCAATTGCCCGTGTACGTCAGGGCGCGCTGCTCGTGGGGCCGGAGTCGGCGGGCGCGCAGCCGGGGCCGGTCTGCTACGGCACGGGTGGCGCTCGGCCGACGGTCACCGACGCCGACGCCGTGCTCGGGTACCTGCCCGCCGACGGCTTCGCCGACGGGCGTATGACTCTCGACGTCGACGCGGCGAGCGAAGCCATCCGCGTTGAGGTCGCCGAGCCACTCGAGCTCGATGTGATCGAGGCCGCGTGGGGCATCGAACGGATCGTCAACGCGAACATGGCGAACGCAACGCGTCGGGTGCTCGCGTCGCACGGCGCCGACTTTCGCGAGCTGTCACTCATCGCATACGGCGGCAACGGTGCGGTCCACGCGTGGGCGATCGCAGCGGAGCTCGGCATCGACCGCATCCTGGTGCCCAAGACGGCGCCCGCATTCTCGGCGCTGGGTGTGCTCGTCGCCGACTACGTCGTCGATCTTGTGCGCGCCTACGTCGTGCCGCTCTCGCAGGTCGACATCAAGCGGATGCATCTCCTGATGCGCGAGCTCACCGACGAGACCCACAAGGAGCTCGAGCCGACGGGACTCGCCGAGACCCAGATCGAGCTCGGGCTCTACGCGCAGATGTGCTACCCCGGGCAGAACTTCGACATGAGCGTGCCCGTCCCCGAAGGCGTGTCGCTCGACGAGCCGGGACTGCTCGATCTCGCGGCGCGCTTCCACGACCAGCACGAGCGCGACCGCGGCTTCTGCTTCCACAATCAGCAGCCACTCGTGCGCGGCGTGCGGTTGATCGCCCGCGGCACCACCCCGAAGCCCGACCGGCTCGCACCGCTCGGCACCGTGACCGATGCGACCGAGGCGCGACGTGGCTCCCGGCCGGCCTACTTCGGTGTCGAGTTCGTCGACACGCCGGTGTACGACGGCTCCCTGCTCGGTGCCGGCGCGACGGTGACCGGTCCCGCGCTGGTCGAGGAGCCGTTCACCGTTGTCGTCGTACCCCCCGGCGCGACGCTCACGCTCGACGTGCACGGCAACTACGAGCTCGCGCTCTAAACGCGCCGGCGTCACTGCTCCTAGGCTCCGCCGGTGCCCATGTATCTCGAGCCGTCGGAGCACGCGATCGTCGAGGCGGCCTGTGAACGGCTGATCCCGGCGGTTGAGGGCCATCCCGGCGGTGTTGCGCTCGGGTGCGCCGACTACATCGACGGGCTGCTCGGCGCGTTCCTCGTCGACCCGCCGCGCATCTGGGCCGGTGGCCCGTACTCGGGCCGCTTCGGTGGTGACGCGTCGTTCGATCAGTTCACTCCCCTGTCGCGTCTCGAGGAGCTGGCGTGGCGCACCCGCATCGAAGGCTCACAAGGGCTCGCCGAACGCGAGTTCAACGGGCCGGTCATCGGCTGGCAGGAGCGGTACCGCGACGGGATCATGGCGCTGGGCGACGACTTCTGCACGGTGTCGCGCGAAGAGCAGGACGCGCGCCTCGATGCCGTTCCGCGGTTCGCGGCGTTGCTCTACGAGCACGCGTGCGAAGGCGCGTACGGCGCGCCGGAGTACGGCGGGAACCATGATCTCGAGGGCTGGCGCGCGGTGCAGTTCCCCGGCGACGTGCAGCCACGGGGCTACAGCGACATCGAAGTGAGCGGTCGTGACTGATGCCTGATTGCGACGCAGTGATCGTCGGCACCGGACCCGCCGGCGCGACCGCGGCCGACGTGCTCACGAGCGCGGGCTGGTCGGTGATCATGCTCGAGAAGGGCCGCAACCACCTCTTGTCGCTCGACGCCCCGTTCGGCCCGACGGGTGAGATCTCCAACGACGAGCTGAAGTTCACGCGGCGCCACTTCCTCGGACCGGACCCGCTGCTCGAGCCGCGCACCTATCGCCGCAACGAGGCCGAGGGCGACCGCATCATGGTCGGCGACGTCAACAACCTCCCGTCGGGCGTCGGGGGTGGCGGCTTCCACGCCGACGGCAAGTTGCCCCGCTTCCGCGAGGTCGACTTCCACGCCGCGTCGGAGCTGGGCCCGATCGACGGCGCCGACCTCGTTGACTGGCCCTTTGGCTACGACGAGCTCGAGCCGTACTACGCGGAAGCCGAACGGATCGTCGGCGTCGCCGGCGACGCGGATGCGAATCCGTTCGCAGCGTGGCGATCGGGCCCCTACCCGATGCCGCCCGGTGCCGACATGTACTGCGCCATCATCACTGCCGAAGCGGCGACGAAGCTCGGGTATCACCCGTACCGCGCGCCCACCGGCGTCAACAGCGTCGAGTACGACGGCCGGCCCGCGTGCAACAACTGCGGGTTCTGCGCGTATTACGGCTGTCCGATCGAAGCGAAGGGCGACCCGGTCGCGCCGCTGCGACACGCGCTGCAAACGGGCAAGTGCGTGATCCGGCCCGAGTCGTATGTCACGCGCGTCGTGCTCGACGCGTCGGGGCGTCAGGCCCGAGGGGTGCAGTACCTCGACGCCGACGGAGTGGAGCACGAAGTGAGTGCTCGCTTCGTCGTACTCGGCGCCGGCGCGTTCGAGACGCCGCGCCTGTTGTTACGCTCGGAGATCGGCAACTCGTCGGATCTCGTTGGGCGCAACCTCATGTTCCACTTCCAGACGTACTCGCTCGGGATCTTTCCCTGGCGGCTGCACCCCCACCGCGGCCGTGCCGTGACCCACCTGATGGACGATCCGATGATCATCGACGACGCCACACGCGCCGCCGCGAAGGACGCCGACCTTCCCTACTTCCGCGGCGGGCTCGTCGAGCACGGCGGCCCGGGCGCGCCGGTGCAAGAAGCCATCCACCTGCCCCCGGGCGAGCTGCACTCCGCGCTGATGATGTCGTCGATGACACGCGACTGCATGGCCGCGTTCACGGTGCAGGGTGAAGACCTGCCCCAGCCGACCAACCGGATCGATCTCGACCCGCAGGTCACCGACGTGTGGGGCTTCCCCGCGGGACGCGTGACGTATGAGCCGCACCGCCACGAGATCGCGGCGTCGCGCTACTGGGCGCCGAAGCTGGAGCACATCATGCGCGAGGCCGGCGCCGAGAGCACGTTCTCGGTCACGTCGCCGCCACTCGCGGGCGAGCCCGGCGAGCAGGTGCCGGGGTTCATGACGCCACTGTCGCGCCACATCATGGGCACGGCCCGCATGGGCGCCCATCCCGGCGCGAGCGTGTTCGACGCGTCGCAGCGACTGCACGACGTCGACAACGTGCTGTGCACCGACTCCTCAGTGTTCCCGACGTCCACCGGATACGGACCGACGCTCACCATCGTGGCGCTCGCTATCCGCGCGGCACGCGCGGTCGCGGGACTCGAGCCGTTGCACTCGACTCGCACGCCGCCCCCTTGACCAGGCCTGCTGTCCCAACGTTTGTGCGCGAGCGCGCCCTATAGGGACCACTTTTGCACAAACGGGGGGTGGTGGGATCGCGCGACGATTGTGGTCGTGGAGACGCGGGCGGTCATCTTCGACTTCTACGGCACGTTGGCCGAAGCCACGCACTGGGTGTCGATCGACGACGTGCTCGCCGAGCGCGGCTACGCGCTCCAACCCGAGCTCCGCGACCGTTGGTGGAATCAAGGCGTCGACGGCATCGCCCATCCCGAGCATTCGCAGAGCCGTGAGCATTACGTCGCGTGGCAACAGGCGAGGCTCCTGGCCATGCTCGCCGAGACCGACGTGCACCCGGGTGAGTACGAGCGCATCCTCGAGCAACTGCACGCCGGTGCCTCGCAACGTGTGCTCGAGGCCTATCCCGAGGTCGCCGAGACGCTCCGGCAGCTCGGCGAGCGTGGGCTCCGGCTGGCGATCTGCTCGAACTGGGACTGGGATCTCGCGGAAGCTGTCGCCGACGTCGGGCTTTCCGAGCTGGTCGACGTGTTGGTTTCCTCGGCGTGGGCCGGCGCGCGCAAGCCGCATCCTCGCATCTTCGAGCACACACTCGAGCAAGTGGGCGTGTCGGCGCAGGAGACCGTGTTCGTGGGTGACACCTGGGGGCCCGACGTGGAGGGGCCGCTCGCGGCCGGGATGCGGCCGGTCTACGTGAGCCGCCCGGATCACTGGCCCGATGCGGGCGCGCCCGACGATCCCTCCACCCGAGACGTCACCGTCGTCGCCGACCTCGCCGGCGTGCTCGAGCGTGTCTGAAAACTTCATGCTGCAATTCGACGGCGATGCGCCTACCGTGTCCGGCAGGTCGACGAGGAGGCACGTTTCATGCAGACGCTCACGCCGCAGACACCGATGGCAACACCCGACATCCCGGAGTTGGTGAAGCGGCTCCGCCAGTCGTTCGACTCCGGACGCACGCAGCCGATCGAATGGCGCCTGCACCAGCTCGACCGCATCCAGACGATGCTCCGCGAGCACGAGAGCGAGCTCGTCGACGCGCTTGCCGCCGACCTCGGCAAGCCGCCGCTCGAGGCGTACTCCACCGACGTGGGATTCGTGATCAGTGAGATCGAATACGTCCGCAAGCACCTGCGCGGATGGCTGAAGCCCGAGAAGGTGTACGCACCGGTCGCGGTACAGCCGGGGCATGCACGCGTGCACCGCGACCCGGTCGGCGTCGTGCTCGTGATCGCGCCGTGGAACTATCCGGTGCAGCTCCTGCTGTCGCCCATGGTCGGCGCCATCGCCGCCGGGAACTGCGTGATCGGCAAGCCCTCGGAGGTGGCACCGCGCACGTCAGCGGTGATGACGCGACTCGCCGCGCAGTATCTCGATCAGGATTGCGTCGCGGTCGTCGAGGGCGCGGTCGACGAGACCACCAAATTGCTGGCCGAGCGTTTCGACCACATCTTCTACACCGGCAACGGCCGGGTCGGACGCGTCGTCATGGAGGCGGCCGCGAAGCACCTGACACCGGTCACGCTCGAGCTCGGCGGCAAGAGTCCCGTCATCGTCGACAGCAAGGCAAAGCTCGACGTCGCGGCACGCCGGATTTCGTGGGGCAAGTTCCTCAACGCCGGCCAGACATGCATCGCACCCGACTACGTGCTCGTCGCGAAGGAGCTCGAGCAGCCACTTGTCAAAGCCATCGGCAAAGCGGTGGTCGACTTCTACGGCACCGACCCGAAGCAGAGCCCCGACTACGCGCGCATCGTCGACGACCGGCACTTCCGTCGCCTCGAGGGGCTCATGACGAGCGGCACTGCCTCGATTGGCGGCGACACCGACGCGTCACAGCGCTACATCGCGCCCACAGTGCTGCAGCAGGTCGACGCGTCGTCGCCCGCGATGGCCGACGAGATCTTCGGGCCGATCCTGCCGATCCTGCCTGTCGACGATGTCGACGAGGCGATCGACTTCGTCAACGAGCGCGACAAGCCACTCGCGCTGTACATCTTCTCGGAGTCGCACGCCGTGCAGCGCCAGGTGATCGACCAGACCGCGTCGGGTGGTGCGTGTGTCAACGCGACGCTGTTCCATGTCGCGGTCCCCGGTCTGCCGTTCGGTGGTGTCGGCCCGAGCGGCATGGGCGCGTACCACGGCAAGGCGAGCTTCGACTGCTTCACGCACCGCAGGGGCGTGCTCACCAAGTCGACCCGCCTCGACCCGCCGATCGCGTATCCGCCGTATACGAGCTTCAAGGAGAAGTTCCTGCGTCGTGTCCTGTGACGTCGTCGGCAGCGTCGCCGCGGGGGCACCGGCGAAAGGATGACGGCATGAGCGCGACACCGACCGAGACGGCACCGGCACTGCGGTACGTCGACTCCGATGGGCACATCCTCGAGCATCCCAACGGCATGCTCGACTATGCGCCCAAGGGCTTCGAAGACCGCATTTGGCACATCGAGACCGACGCCGACGGTACCGAGTGGTGCATCTATGGCGACCAGCGCACCCCGGCGAATGCGCTCGCGCTGGCCGGCACCGCGGGCATGAGCCGGGAGGAGCGGGAGCAGGCGCAGCGGGGCGAGATGCGCTACACGCAGATCCGTCCCGCGTCCTATGACGCCAAAGCGCGGCTCACCGACCTCGACGCCGACGGGATCGCGGAGTCGGTGCTGTACCCCACGATGCTGCTCGGCATCGCGGGCCTGCACGACGTCGAGTTCGCCGACGCGCAGTGCCGCGCGTACAACGACTGGTTGTCCGATCACGTGCAAGAGGGCGACAACCGGCTCTTCGGGGTTGCGATCGTGCCGCAGCAAGACATCGAACGCGCC
>DASVIY010000260.1:0-4832 GCA_036386195.1 Acidimicrobiia bacterium
TTGATGGCGAGCAGGATGTGCTGGACGATCAACAGGCGATTGTCTCCGGCGACGTCCCATGACGCTTGCCAGCAACGCGGGCGCGAAATCTCCTGTCGCAACGCGCGCGTGTAACGGGACGCGAAGACGGTCGCGAAGAGGTTCATACGTTCGCCGTCTTCAAACTTTCCGTCGTCGATCGAAGCGGCGATCTGCGCTGTAACTCGCGAGTAGACGGCCGGGAAATACCCGGCCGCGTCAACACACGACAGCGCGATCGCGCGCAACTCCTGCGCCACTTCTCCGATCATTGTGCCGTACCCCATCACAAGTCCGACAACACGGGCAAGACAAGTACGAGGGCGCGTGATTGCGCGTCACCAAGATGACGCCTGGGACGAGGAGCCGCGTGTACTCGCGTCGCGGTTCTGTTCCCCCACGACCCGCGCGTGCCGTTTGGGCTGGTTGGCGCACGTATCCGAGCGGCCCGGTCCCTCACGTGGCTCTAACCTGACGCACTTACCCTTGCCTTTATGAGCATTGCGGCCTCTGCTGTTGCGCTTCACCGCGGCGAGCGGTCGACCCGATGACAGTCAATGGCACGGCACCTGTTGCGAGGAGGCGTCGGCGCGGAGTCTTGCTCGGTATCGCATGCGTGGTCGTGGTGACGTTGCTGGTGCCGGTTTGGTCGTTTACACATGCGGTGTTGGCCGCGAATGGAGATCCGGTCTCGGCCAAGGCGACCGAGTGGGCACGTGATCACCATCTGGGCTGGGTGGTCGACCGTGCCGAGCGCGTTTGGTATTCGCACCATCAACCGCGCAAGGGAGGCAGGCCCAAAGGCGGGATCGCGCGCGTCGCTCCTTCGACTTCACACTCTGCCGTAGGTCGACGGCCCGGCGGTCCGGTTTCGCAGGAGAGTCGCGTGTGTCCCGCGCCGATCCCACCGTTCGCGTCGGGGGCGCTCCCGGGTGAGGGTGTGTGGCAGACCGCCGGGCGTTCGCCCGGCGTCGTGTGCTTCGCGTACATGCGTCCGGACGCCGTGCACACAAGTGTGCTCGTCGGAGCGGCGTGGATGAACATGAGCTCGTTGACCGCGACATTGCACAACGGCACCCAATTTCCCGGCGGCGGCCCATGGCGGGCGGGATCGATGATCTCGCCGTCGGACGACGGGCGGGTTGTCGCCGCCTTCAACGGTGGGTTTCGCTTGGATGCGAGCCGTGGCGGCTACTTCACTGAAGGCCGCACGGTGCGGCCGCTTGTGAACGGCCGTGCATCGTTGGTTATCTACGCCGACGGTCACGTCGATGTCGGCGTGTGGGGACGCGACGAAGTTTCGAGCCCCGACGTCGTGTCGGTGCGCCAAAATCTGGACCTGGTCGTCGACCACAGCCAACTCGTCGCGGGACTATCCAACGCGAACAGTCGGCAGTGGGGTGCGACGCTCGGAAACAGCATTTACACATGGCGTTCCGGTGTCGGCGTGGATGCGAAGCACAACCTCGTCTACGTTGCCGGCCCGGGACTCAACGTCGAGACTCTCGCAGCGGTCCTCCAACATGCGGGCTGCGTCCGCGCGATGGAGCTCGACATCAACTCCGAGTGGGTATCGCTCATGGTGTACGCCGGGAACTCACCGCCCACCGTCACGGCAACGAAGCTGCTGTCCAACATGCAACGACCCGCCGACCGGTACCTGTATTCCGGCACCCGGGACTTCATCGAGCTCGACTCCCGGCACTGAGGCACGCGCAGATCGCCGCGCGGGGATCCAGCACGGCGTTTCTCAGCGCCGGTGTTGACGGAAGAAATCCCAGATCGCCTGGGTCGCGTCCAGGTCGCGGCTTGGGGGGTCGTGGCCGGGCAGCGGAGGCGACGAGCCCGGCCACTCGTGACCGCTGCCGCTGACTGCGTACATCTCGACCGCGGTGCCGGCGGTACAAGGTGCCCACACGCTGTGCGTGACCGGACCGCTGCGGCTGGTCTGCGCATCGGCAGGACACCCGTCGGAGTCACGCCACGCGGCGACGGATTGTTGCGCGCTCGCGAACGACACCTGATGGTCAGCGAGGCCGTGCACCGCGAGCATCGACACAGGGCGGGCGGGTCGGCAACCGGGGTTGGCGCCCTCGACGGGCGCGATCGCCACGATGCGATCCGCGAGCGCGCAGCCGATGCGATAGGTCATGGCGCCGCCGTTCGACATACCGGCGACGTATACGCGGCCGGGATCGACAGAGAACCTCCCCACGAGGTTGTCGATGAGCACGCTGAGGAAGCCCACGTCGTCGGCGGCCCCGGGATCAAGCACTGCGTTCCACTGGTCGAGCACACCTTGCGGATAGGCGACGAAGAAACCATCGCGATCCGACAGCGCATCCCAGTGATATCGAAGTTCGACACGTCGCGCGTTGCCGCTCGCGCCGTGCAACACGACCACAAGTGGTCGCGATTGGCCCACACGGAACGATGCCGGCGTATGCAGGCGGTATGAGCGTTCGGTGGCGCCCGCTGTCAGGGTCGCCACCACCGTCGTGCCGGGCGCGGCACCCTCAGGCAAGCTGGCCTGAGTGGTGGAAGGCGAGATCGACGCCCTGGCGGCGGACTGCGGCACCCCGGCGCGACCGTGCGTGCCATTGCACGCAACCAACACGGAAGCGGCAGCGGCGATCGCGAGCCGCAACGTGCGTTGCACCCACACCCGCGACCGAGCGTTCATTTGGAACAGCGCCGCTTGGTGAACACGCGGAGAGTCTCCACGCGCAGCAGGTCTGCATACCAAACCAGGTGCACTGGCGATGTCAGGCTGCCCGGCGGACGTAGACCTGGCCTTGGGTCGCCGCGGAGCCGTACTTCCACGTCCCGGACGCGGGTGTCCAGAGACGTCCGGCGAAGCCGACCGCGGTGATCCGGTACGCGTAGGCATGCGCGACGAGCCAGCTCGCGACGGTCCAGCCGCGCGCTGGCGTGAGGGAGGCGCTGTCCAGTGCGGGCGACCCCAGTTCGGATGCGACTGCCGTGCCCAACGGGATCGTCGCCGTGACTCCCGCTGGGACGTCGAAGTGGCAAACCAGACCGGCCGGCACCTCTCCTGTCAAGACTCTGGCCAACGCGCGGGCTTCCGGTTCCCAGAGCGCGTAGGCGTCGGGTGCGCCGCTGTGTTGCACTCGTTGAGCCGCATCGGTGACCGACATCGTCATCCAGCCTGGAACTCCGGAGAGGCCGCGATAGAAGGCCGACGCGGCGTAGCGCGGGTTGATCAACTGCGAGGGCGTGCCCCAGCCTTGTGACGGCCGCTGTTGGAACAAGCCCACAGAGTCTCGGTCACCGTGATCAAGGTTCCGCAGCTGCGACTCTTGGAGCGCGGCGGCGAGTGCGATCGTCACCGCATGGTCCGGCAAACCAGCTCGCTTGCCCACCGCCGTGATCGTCGCTGCGTTCGTGGCCTGCGACGGGTCGAGCCGGTAGCTGGGCGAAGCCGCTGTCGCGGTGCACAACGGCTTCACGCTCGAGTGTCGAGCTCGCGTCAGCACGACAGCCAGGCCCGACACCAGCAGTGTGCCGGCGACCACGAACGCGGCGAGTCGCCGTACCTTTCGATGCTTGGGCGTGCTGACCCCACGACCGCCGTCCGACATGAAGACGGGCTAGCTGAGAGACTCTTGGGAGCGCCCGATGCCGCTCGTCGGCTCGCTGCGCTTTTCTCGACGGACTCGTGTCGTGATCCCAGCTGCCACAACAGGACTCTAAACAGGCCTGACGAACAGTTCCCATCGGTACCCAGCACTCCTACGGAGTGGGGGTCGTCCCACCCGCGTCCTGACGGACTCGCGACCAAGGAGCATGAGATGGCAGTAGACGACAAGGTCGTGATCGGCCAAACCCACGGATCCGACGATCCCGAAGCAGTGTTGACCGGTTACCTACTCGGGGTCGAGGCGCTGCGGGCCGGCAAACAGGCCCTGATGTTCCTCACCAAAGACGGCGTCCATGTCGCCACCGAGGGCTATTCCGACGGACTCTCGGTGCCCGGAGCGCCGTCGATCAAAGACCTCCATGCCGAGTACCTGGAGAGAGGCGGCCGCTTCTTCGCGTGTCCCGTGTGCGTGAAGACCCGCAATCTTGAATCGGCCACATGGGTGAAGGGTGCCGAAGTCAAAGGCGCGCCGTCGCTCTTCGAGTTCACACAGGGTGGAGCGCTGACCTTCAACTACTGACCTGCCAGTTGATCTCCGGTTGCGACAGCTAGTGCGCGGCGCTCGGATGACCGCCGAGATCGGTGCGGCGTACTCTTCGCCGCATGTGCGACACGATGGTGGCCGTTGGCGCCGACCGCGTGCTGTTCGCGAAGAGCTCCGGCCGCGATCCGAACGAGGCGCAGCTCCTCGACTGGCAGCCACGGCGCAGCCACTCGGCGGGCACGAAGCTGCGGTGCACGTGGATCGAGATCGACCAGGTCGCCGAGACCAATGCCGTGCTCCTCAGCCGGCCCTTCTGGATGTGGGGCGCCGAGATCGGCGCGAACGAGCATGGCGTGGTGATCGGGAACGAGGCCGTCTTCACCCGCGAGCCCTATGCCGACCTCGGACTGACCGGCATGGACCTGCTGCGCCTGGGGCTCGAGCGGACGGCGACGGCCGCTGACGGTGTCGAGACGATCGTCGCCCTGCTCGAGCGCCACGGGCAGGGCGGCGGCTGCGGCCACGAGAAGCGCAGCGTGACGTACCACAACAGCTTCATCGTGGCCGACTCCCGCGAGGCGTTCGTGCTCGAGACCGCCGGCGGGAAGTGGGCAGTGGAGCGGGTCACTGCCGGTGCGCGCGCTATCAGCAACGGCTTGACGATCCCCG
>DASVIY010000261.1:0-6680 GCA_036386195.1 Acidimicrobiia bacterium
GCCGCTCACTGACGTACGCGGAGAAGGTCCTCTTCGCCCACGCCGACGATCCGGAGCGCATCGGGATCGAGCGCGCGGTCGACTATGCCGACTACCGGCCCGATCGCGTCGCGATGCAAGACGCCACCGCGCAGATGGCGCTGCTCCAGTTCACGACCGCCGACCTGCCGCAGGTCGCGGTGCCGACCACGGTGCACTGCGATCACCTCATCCAGGCCCACGTCGGCGCCGATGCCGACATGAAAGTCGCGCTCGACGCCAACTCCGAGGTCTACGAGTTCCTGCGCACCGTGTCGGCGAAGTACGGCATCGGCTTTTGGAAGCCGGGATCAGGCATCATCCACCAGGTCGTGCTCGAGCAGTACGCGTTCCCCGGCGGGATGATGATCGGCACCGACTCGCACACACCCAACGCGGGTGGGCTCGGCATGATCGCGATCGGCGTCGGCGGCGGCGACGCGGTCGACGTGATGGCAGGGTGGCCGTTCAACACGCGCGTACCGAAGATCATCGGTGTGCGCCTCACCGGATCATTGTCGGGATGGGCTGCGGCGAAAGACGTGATCCTCAAAGTCGCCGGCATCCTCACCGTGAAAGGCGGCACCGGCGCCATCATCGAGTACTTCGGGCCGGGAGCGGAGTCGATCTCGGCCACCGGCAAGGCCACGATCTGCAACATGGGCGCGGAGATCGGCGCGACGTGCTCGGTCTTCCCCTACGACGCCCGTTCGGCCATGTACCTGAAGGCGACGCGGCGCGAGGAGATCGCCGACCTCGCTGATCGCGTCGCCGAGCACCTGCGCATCGACCCCGAGGTGGAGGTCGAGCCCGAGCGGTTCTACGACCGGGTGATCGACGTCGACCTCGACGAGCTCGAACCGCATTTGGTGGGGCCCCACACGCCGGATCTCGACCGGCCGATCTCCGACGTGCGCGAAGCGGTGCGCACCGAGGACTACCCAGCCGACATCGCGTACGCGCTGGTCGGCTCGTGCACCAACTCGTCGTACGAAGACATCGGCCGTGCCGCGCACGTCGCCCGGCAGGCGTCGGCTGCCGGGCTGCAAGTGAAGACGCCGCTGCTGATCACGCCGGGTTCCGAGCAGGTGCGGGCCACGATCGAGCGTGACGGGCTGCTCGACGACCTCGAAGCGATCGGCGCGACCGTGCTCGCCAACGCCTGCGGACCGTGCATCGGCCAGTGGCAGCGCGACGACATCGCGCCGGGGGAGCGCAACACGATCGTGTCGTCGTTCAACCGCAACTTCCCGCGGCGAAACGACGGCAACGCGGACACGCTGTCGTTCATCGGATCGCCGGAGACGGTGGTGGCGATGGCGCTCACCGGCCGGCTCGACGTCGACTTCGTGCGCGAGCCGGTCGTCGCGCCCGACGGCACCAAGGTGCAGCTCGAGCCGCCGTTCGCCGACGAGCTGCCCACCAAGGGCTTCGACCCTGGTGCGTCGGGCTTCCGGGCACCGGCGGCCGACCCGTCCACCGTCGAGATCGTGGTGAAGCCCGACTCGGATCGGATCCAGCTGCTCGAGCCGTTCCCCCCGTGGGACGGCAAAGACCTCACCGGGTTGCCGGTGCTGCTCAAGGCTGTCGGCAAGTGCACCACCGACCACATCTCGCCCGCAGGCCCGTGGCTGCGCTACCGCGGCCACCTCACCAACATCTCAGGCAACCTCTTCATCGGCGCCAACAACGCGTTCGCTCTGGACGAGTCGGGCCGCGGCGTCGACTTCCGCGACGGATCGATCAGGCCACTGCCCGACCTGGCGCGCGAGTACCACGAGGCCGGCATCGACTGGGTCGCGATCGGCGACGAAAACTACGGCGAAGGCTCGTCACGCGAGCACGCGGCGATGGAACCGCGCTTTCGTGGGGGACGGGCGATCATCGTGCGTTCGTTCGCGCGCATCCACGAGGCCAACTTGAAGAAGCAGGGTGTGCTCGCGCTCACGTTCAAGAACTCCGACGATTACGAGCGCATCCGGGTCGACGACACGATCGACGTCACCGGCCTCAGCGAGCTGGCGCCCGGGAAGCCGGTGACAGTGGTGGTGCACCATTCCGACGGCTCGACGCACGACATCACCACGACGCACACGATGTCGCCCGAGCACATCGAATGGTTCAACGCCGGCTCCGCGCTCAACGTGTTGCGCCGCCGGTAGAGGTTCGCTGAGCTTCTACGCCCATGTGGTGAGCGGCGCGAGCTGGGCCTCGGTGGGCTCGGCGCAGCAGAACCACGATTCGGTGAGACGCGGGGGGTCGGCGATGGTTCCGAGCGCGATCGGCGGCGCGCCCGCGGCGGCGCGCACGGCGCGGTAGATCTCGGCGATCGAGGTGTCCGCGTCGGTTTCGCGTTCCACGAGCGCGGTGATGTCGCGTTGCAACTCGTCAACGGCCGGGTCGGCAACAATCCACTCGTAAGTGAGGCGCGCGGCGTCCCATGGTCCGAGGTACGGCGCGATGTCGGGGTGGTCGAGCAGCAGCGATCCTCGGGGCAGCAGCAACCGGATCGAGTACTGCACCGGATCGACGTTGCCCACCAGGTCGTGCTCCGCGACGAAATCGAGCAACGCGCGAAAGCCGTCGACGGTCGTCCACGGTGTGAACGGGAGGAACGACGGTCGGATCTCGATGCCGTGCCCGCGCAGCAGGGTCGTGGCGCGCGCCGCGTCGAGAGCGGTGTGGCCCTTGTCGAGGCGTTCGAGGATGGCGTCGTCGACCGACTCGAACGCGGAGACCACGAAGAGGCAACCGGACGCGGCCATCTCGGGCCACACCTCCGCGTGGCGCAGGATGTGCTCCACCTTCACCGTGCAGTCGAACGTGACGTCGGGGAACTGCTCGTGCATCGCCCGCACGACGCGCAACGAGTGGTGCACCCCGTTGAAGAAGTCGGGATCGCCGAACGTGATGTGACGCGCACCCGCCTCGACCTGCTGCGCGATGTCCGCGAGCACGGCGTCGGCATCGACGATGCGAATGCGCCCGTCGTAGACGACCGGGACGGGACAGTGCCGGCACCGGTGCGCGCAGCCGTGCGACGCCTCGACCGCTCCGGCCAGGCGCTCTTCGCCGCCGATCGAGAGGTGGGCGTAGCGGTCGAGTGTGGGGAGGAGGTCTCGCGCCGGAAGCGGCGCACCTCGCGCCGCAGCCTCGCGTCCGAGCGGTGTCGTGCTGCCGCGCGGGTCGTCACCATCAACCCAGGCAACCAACGCGTCGACGTACTCACCCGCGATGACCTTGTCTGCGACGTCAGTGCACATCGACGCGTACAACCCGTAGCAGCACAGCGGCTTCTCGATTGTGAGCGCGAGCTGCCGGGCCAAGCGAGCGGCGGTGTGCATCGGCACCGAGCACGCCACCATCTCCGCCCACTCGCCCAGTGCCGGGTCCCACGGCTCGATCGAGAGGTCGGTGCAGCGGAGTTCGTGTCCTCGGGCTCGCAGCGCGGCCGCGGGCACGGCGACGCCCAGCGGCTGGTGGCCGAGCTCGTAGGTGGAGACAAGCAGCATTCGCATCCCGGTTCAGCCTACGGCTCGTCGGTGATTTCGACGTCGAGAAGTGCGTGGGCGGTGCGCAGCCCGTGCTCGACCTCCTCGGGTGATTCGGCCCGCGCGAACAGGAACCCGAGGTAACGGTCGCCCTCGGGCAGCGTGCGGACGGGCCGGCCGAGCGGCACCGTGATCTCGAGCCCGTCGATTCCGTCGACGGCGCGTGCCTGCTCTCGTCCGTCGACGCGCCGCAGCACACCCGAACGCGGAATCGGCAACATCATCACGCCCGACGCGGCCCGTTCCCGTGTCAAGTCCGCCAGCGGCTGTCCCAGCGCGTGTCGCAGAATCAACTCTTCGAGTGACACGCCCGCGCCGAAGCGGAGGGCGCGGGCGCACAATCCGCCGATGGAGCGCGCCGCGAGCTCGAGCATCACAACGTCGTCGCCGTCGACCCGCAGCTCCGCGTGCACCGGTCCTTCGCGCAGACCGAGCGCCGTGGCGGCGCGGCCGGTCAGCGTCGCGATCTCGGCCTGTGTCGCAGCGGGCAGGCGCGAGGGCGTGACGTAGAGCGTCTCTTCGAAGTACGGGCCTTCGAGTGGATCGGGCTTGTCGAAGATCGCGAGCACTTCGAGCGTCCCGGCGCGCAACAGTCCTTCGACAGCGACTTCGACGCCGGGTTGGTATTGCTCGACGAGCAACGGCTCCATCGGGTCTTCTTCGGCAGCGACCAGGATCGTGTGGATCCGCGCCGCGGCCGCACGTGCCGCATCTTCGTCGTCGGCGCGGATCACGCCGCGGCTGGCCGACAGGGAGATCGGCTTCACGACGCACGGCAGGCCCACTTCGAGCGCGGCCGTGCCGGTGTCGTCGGCAGGGCCGACCACACGAAACGCCGGTTGCGTCACGCCCGCGGTTGCAAACGCGGCGCGCATCGCCGTTTTGTCGCGGGTTGCCGCGACCGCGGCAGGCGGGTTGTGCGGAAGCCCGAGCCGTTCGCTCGCCAACGCGGCGATCAACACACCCTGGTCGTCCACCGCGACCACGGCGGCGACGGGCTCACGGGCGTGCAGCGTGGCGATCGCGTCAACTGCGGCGTCGGGGTCGCGAAGCGGTACGACGACCGCGCGCGTGCCCATGGAATCGGCAAGCGCCTGGCGCTGCTCCGACCCGACGACGACCTCGACGCCGAGCGCACGGGCCGCATCGGTGAAGTCGGCGGCTCGATATGTGGCCGTCGGGAGCAGTAGGAGAACGCGGTGCATGCACCTATCATGGCGGCATATGGACGCCGCCACCCCCCTGGTAACCGTGACCGACACCGCCCGCGAGAAGGTGCTCGGTGTTCGGGCGAGCGAGACCAATCCGGACACTTTGGCCCTCTGGCTCGAAGTGAGCGGTGAGGCGGCGGGCGCCTACACCTATGACATGTACTTCAAGCCGCTCGACGAGGCGGCCGACGACGACGTCGTGCAGAGCCACGACGACCTGTCACTGGTGATCGTGGCCGACAGCGCCGACAAGGTGCACGGCGCCACGCTCGACTTCATCGGCTCCGGCATGGTGATGCAGAACCCCAACCGGCCGAGCGCGAGCCCGGCGGTGGGGGTGAGTCGTCCGCAAGGCGATCTCAGCGGCCCGGTCGCGCAGCGCGTCTCGCAGGTGCTCGAGGAGCAGATCAACCCGGCGATCGCGGCGCACGGCGGGATGGCCGAGCTCGTCGCGGTCGAAGACTCGATCGCGTACCTGCGTCTCGGTGGTGGCTGCCAGGGCTGCGGCATGGCTGCGGTCACGCTCGGCCAGGGCATCGAGGTCGCGATCCTCGAGTCGGTGCCCGAGATCACCGAAGTGATCGATGTCACCGACCACGCCAGCGGCGACAACCCCTACTTCGAGTCCGCCAAGAAGTAGCGGGCCGCAAGGGCCAACGGCTGTGCTGTCCTTCACCGGCGATTCGGAAGCGGACGCGCTGCTCAGCAGCGATCCGTTCGCGCTGCTCGTCGGGTTGTTGCTCGACCAGCAGGTGCCGATGGAATGGGCGTTCCGGGGGCCGGCAACGCTGCGCGAACGGCTCGGGAGCTTCGACGCCAAGTTGATCGCGGCGATGGATCCCGACGAGCTCGACGCGATATTCCGCCGGAAGCCGGCAATGCACCGGTATCCCGGTTCGATGGCGAAGCGCACCCACGCGCTCGCTCAGCGCGTGGTCGACGAGTACGGCGGCGACGCCGCCGCGATCTGGCGTGAGGCGAAAGACGCCGACGATCTGCTCACGCGCGTCGAGGCGCTCCCCGGTTACGGCCCCGACAAGTCGAAGATCCTGATCGCTATCCTGGGCAAGCGACTCCACCAAGCGCCGGACGGCTGGGAACGGGTGGCGACGCCGTTCTCCGACGACAAGCCCCGCTCGATCGCCGACGTCGACTCACCCGAGGCGCTGGCACGAGTGCGCGACTGGAAGCGCGTCCAGAAGGCGAACGGCAAAGGCAAGGCCGACTAGCCGGTCGTGCTTCCCACCCGAACGAACTTGCGTCGCAAAACAACATGACATGACGTTTTGCGACGCAAGAATGAAACGGCGGCCGCCAGGTCAGGCGAAGCGTTTGGCATCCTCCGCTGCGTAGCGGGCGACGGCGGTGTCCGCGGTCGCGTTGCGTTGGATCGCCGCGACGACCTCTTCGAGCTTCGACGCCGGGATCGCGCAGGTCATCTCGTTTGCCGACATGCCGGTGCGTACACGGCTGAGCGCGCAACCGACGCTCGCCGCGATCTCGCCCTGTTCCTTGGCGACCGCGACGATGTGACATTGCGGCTTGCCTTCGATGCGCAGGCCGGGCACCGCGTCGGAGAGCACCATCAACTGCTTCGCGTTGAGCCGCAGGAAGACCACGTCGGGATCGACGGGCGTCTCCGCCAACGGTCCGTACGTCACTGCGCCCGGCTTCTGGTGCACGACCGGGATCTGCGGAACAACATCCAATGTCACCCAGCCGGAGTCGAGCAGCGCAGAGACATCGGAGTTGGCGGCGACCTCGTCGAGCGTCTTGAAGCCGTGCGTCATGCTGCCCACGCTGCAGTTGCCGTGATCCTCGGCCACCGTCGAGAACGTGCGCGTCGCCGCCTCCATCCAGAACACACAACCGGCCGGCACGCGGCCGGTGCGGCCGTCGG
>DASVIY010000262.1:0-9955 GCA_036386195.1 Acidimicrobiia bacterium
TGCTCGAGCGGGGCCTGCTGCTCAGGTTGCGGTTTGCCCTCGACCTCTACATCAACCTCCGGCCGTTCGTCGCCGGGCCGAGCGCGTACAACGACGGCGTCGACATGGTCGTGGTGCGCGAAAACACCGAAGGTGTCTACGCCGGCGAGGGCGGGTTCCTGCGCCACGGCACGCCCCACGAAGTCGCGACGCAGGGATCGGTCAACACGCGGATGGGCGTGGAGCGCTGCGTGCGTTACGCGTTCGACCTGGCCCGGTCGCGTGACCGCAAGCACCTCACGCTGGTGCACAAGACCAACGTGTTGACCTTCTCGGGCGACCTGTGGCAGCGCACGTTCAACGAGGTGGCGACCGAGTATCCCGACGTCGCCACCAGCTATCACCACGTCGACGCGGCCTGCATCTACTTCGTGCAGGACCCCGGCCGCTACGACGTCGTGGTGACCGACAATCTGTTCGGCGACATCCTCACCGACCTCGGCGGCGCGGTCTCGGGCGGTATCGGCCGGGCCGCGTCGGCCAACCTCAACCCGGCGCGCAGCGGGCCGTCCATGTTCGAGCCGGTGCACGGCTCCGCGCCCGACATCGTGGGCACGGGCACGGCCGATCCGCGTGCCGCGATCATTTCCGCTGCGATGCTCGCCGAGTTTCTCGGCGGAGCTGACGCCGCGGCCCGTATCCGAAAAGCAGTTGCCGGATCCGACGACGTGGTGGGCAATACGTCCGAGGTCGGCGACGCGATCGCCCGCGCCGTCTGAGCGCGGTCAACAGAAAGGCAGCACCGAAATGCCGTTCGAGACCACCGAGAAGATCTGGATGGACGGAAAGCTCGTCGATTGGGACGACGCGCGCATCCACGTGCTCACGCACACGCTCCATTACGGGTCCGGTGTGTTCGAGGGCATCCGCGCGTACCCGACGGCCAACGGTCCGGCGGTGTTCCGCCTCACCGACCACATCCGACGGCTCCACGAGTCGGCCGACCTGTTCCTGATCGAGATGCCGTACTCCGTCGAGGAGCTCGTCGAGGCGGTCAAGGAGACGATCCGGGTCAACGGCGTGGAGTCCTGCTACATCCGGCCCATCGTGTACCTCGGGTACGGCGAGATGGGTCTCAACCCGCTCACGTCGCCGGTGCAGGTGTCGATCGCGGTGTGGCCCTGGGGCACGTACCTCGGCGACGAGGGGCTCAAGCACGGCGTGCGCATGAAGGTGTCGTCGTGGCGGCGCATCGATCCCAACGTCAACCCGGCCGCGGCCAAGGGCACCGGCATCTACGTCAACTCGAGCCTCGCGAAGGTCGAGGCGCTCAAGGCCGGCTACGACGAGGCGATCATGCTCAACACCCACGGCTTCGTCGCCGAGTGCACCGGCGAGAACGTGTTCATCGTGCGCAACGGCGTGCTGGTGACACCACCGTTGTCATCGGGCGCGCTCGAAGGCCTGACGCGCGACTCCGTGATGACGATCGCGCGCGACCTCGGCTACGAGGTGCGTGAAGACAACCTGCTGCGCAGCGACCTGTATCTCGCCGACGAGGCGTTCCTCACCGGCACCGCCGCCGAGATCGTGCCCATGCGCTCGGTCGACGACCGCGAGGTCGGCGAGCCGGGCGAGATCACCCGCAAGATCCAGGAGACCTACTTCGCCGCGGTGCACGGCGAGCTCGATACCTACCGCGACTGGCTCGAATATGTCCGCTGACAACCCGCTCAACGAGACGCTCAACACCCGTGATCCCTCGTGGCCGGCGGCGGTCGAGATCTACGACACGACGTTGCGGGACGGGTCGCAGCTCGAGGGCATCTCGCTGACGGTCGACGACAAGCTGCGCATCGCCGAGCAGCTCGACTGGCTGGGCGTGCACTTCATCGAGGCGGGCTGGCCGGGCGCGAATCCCAAAGACGACGAGCTGTTCCGGCGCATCGGCACCGATTTGAGGCTCGACACGAGCCGGCTCGTCGCATTCGGCATGACGCGCCGCATCAAAGGCAAGGTCGACTCCGACGACACGCTCCGGCACCTCGTCGAGTCGGGCGCGCCCACCGCGTGCATCGTCGGCAAGACGTGGGACTACCACGTGCTCGAAGCGCTCCAGACCGATCTCGACGAAGGCGTGGCCATGGTCGCCGACTCGGTCGAGTACCTCCGCGCCCAGGGCATGGACGTGCTCTTCGACGCCGAGCACTTCTTCGACGGCTACCGGCGCAATCCCGAGTTTGCGCTGCGCGTGCTCGAGGGCGCGGCAGTGAAGGGCGCGTCGCACCTGGTGCTCTGCGACACCAACGGCGGCACGTTGCCGCACGAGGTCGAAGGCATCGTGCGCGAGGTCGTAACCTATTTCGGTGACGACCTCGTGATCGCGGTGCACCTCCACGACGACGCAGGTACCGGCGTCGCCAACGCGCTCGCCGGCGTGCGCGGCGGCGCCACCCAGGTGCAGGGCACGATCAACGGCTACGGCGAGCGCACCGGCAACTGCAACCTCACCACGATCATCCCCGACCTCACATTGAAGATGGGCATCGAGACGATCGCGCGCGACCGGTTCGAGCGGCTCACACCCGTCGCGCACCATGTCGCCGAGCTCGTCAACATGGCGCTCAATCCGCAGGCGCCGTTCGTGGGCTCGTCTGCGTTCGCGCACAAGGCCGGTATCCACACGAGCGCGATCGCCAAGCGCCCCGACGCGTACGAGCACGTGCACCCCGACAGCGTCGGGAACGGCACCCGTTTCGTGGTCTCGGAGCTTGCGGGCAAATCGACGCTCACGCTCAAGGCACAGGAGCTGGGGATCGAGCTCGACGGGCCGCAGCTCAACGAGGTGATCGACACGCTCAAGCGCCTCGAGCACGAGGGGTACCACTTCGAGGTGGCCGACGCGTCACTCGAGCTGCTGATGCGTCATGCGACCGGTTGGCGCCAGCCGTGGTTCCGGGTCGCGACGTTTCGTGTGATCACCGACGATCTCGAGGCCGACGAGACGCCGGGCGGCGTCACGACGGAGGCCACGATCAAGGTGCACGTCGGCGGTGAGCGGGTCATCGCGACCTCGGAAGGCAACGGGCCGGTGAACGCGCTCGACGGCGCGCTGCGCAAGGCCATCGGCACGCGCTATCCGGCGCTCGAGAACGTGCATCTCACCGATTACAAGGTGCGCGTCCTCGACACCCAGAAGGGCACGGGCGCCGTCACCCGCGTGCTGGTCGACTCGACCGACGGCGAGCGTGCGTGGACGACCATCGGCGTGAGCGACAACATCATCGAGGCCTCGTGGCAGGCGCTGTCTGATTCGCTCGTGTACGGCTTGCTCATGGCCGAGCAGCACGGGTAGCACACGCCGATGCCGACCGACCCCTACATCCCCGCCCGGCTCGAAGACGAGCCGCGCCAGGAGACCAACCTTGCGCCGGGCGTGAAGCTGCCTGCTGCGAACGCCTGGCGTGCCGATCGTCCGGGTGACCTGGAAGCGGGCCAGCCGAGCGGCGCGCTGCTGGGTTCGCCCGGTCCCAACGTCGGCTACGCGCTCACGCTGGTCGAGCGCATCAAGGATCAACTCGTCACCGCCCCGCACGAGCACCTCGACGACGCCATGGGCGTGATCGCCGAGATCGCGATGAAGCGCGCCGCGCTCTTCGGGCGGGCGCCGGTCATGGCCGACATCGACGCGGCGCGTGCACTCCTCGGCTACGACGGCAACGTGCCCGCCGACTTCGTCGAATGGCGCGTGGGCGCCGTGCACGACGCGGATCACGACTACATCCGACGCCGGTCGTTGGTCGACGCTGTGCCGGATGACCTGTTGCGACTCCCGTTCCCCGCGTTCGCCGCCCGGGTGCCCGGCGCACAAGAGGCCTTGAGCGTCGCGACTGTGACGGGTCCGACGTGAGCTTCTCGCTTTCCGAGGAGCAGGAAGAGCTGAAGGCGGCGCTGCGCCGCTTCGCCGAGAAGGAGATCGCGCCGCAGGCGGCCGCGGCCGACGAGCGCGAGGAGTACCCCTGGGCGTCGTTCCACGCCTGGCGCGACTCGGGCTTCGTCAAGGCGCTGTACCCCGAAGCGCTCGGCGGTGAGGGCGGCGACACCATGACGTACGCGCTCGCCGTGGAGGAGGTGGCGCGTGTCTGCGCATCGTCGTCGCTCTTCGTGCTCATCTCGCGACTCGCGATGTCGGTGCTGATGCGCCACGGCACTCCCGCGCTGCAGACGAAATATGTGCCACGCGTTGCGTCGGGCGAGTGTCAGGCGAGCTACTGCCTGTCGGAGCCGAATGCCGGCAGTGACGTCGCGTCGATGGCGATGCGGGCGGTGCGCGACGGCGACAACTACGTGCTCACCGGCACGAAGGTGTGGATCACCAACGCCGGGATCTCCGACTTCTACACCGTGTTCGCAAAGACCGATCCCGACGCCGGCTACCGGGGTATCAGCGCGTTTGTCGTCGAGAAGACCTTCCCCGGCTTCTCGATCGGCAAGCTCGAGCACAAGATGGGTGTGCGCGGGTCACCCACCGGAGAGATCGTGCTGGATGACGTGCCGGTGCCGGCCGAGAACCTCATCGGCCAAGAGGGCCGCGCGTTCGGCTACGCGATGGCCGCGCTCGCGCGCTCGCGGCCGATCGTCGGCGCGCAGGCCGTCGGCATCGCCCAGGGCGCGCTCGACGTCGCCGCCCGGTACGTGGTCGAGCGGCGCCAGTTCAACCAACCCATCGCCGACTTCCAGGGCATCCAGTTCATGCTCGCCGACATGGCCACCCAGCTCGAAGCGGCTCGGCTGCTCGTGTACTCGGCCTGCGCCAAGATCGACGCCGGCGACGCCGGGGTCACCCGCGTCTCGGCGATGGCAAAGCTCTTCGCGTCCGATACCGCGATGCGCGTCACCACCGACGCCGTGCAACTGCTGGGCGGCGCGGGCTACACGCGCGATTTCCCCGTGGAGCGCATGATGCGAGACGCCAAGGTGACGCAGATCTACGAAGGCACCAACCAGGTGCAACGCGTCATCATTGCCCGGCGCGTGCTCGACGACCTGGCCCCGGGAAGCTGACCGGCGCCTCGTACACTCCCCGGATGGCTGACGTCCGGGTCCGCTTCTCACCCGCGCCGAGCGGGTCGCTCCACGTGGGCTCCGCGCACACCGCGCTGTTCAACTGGCTGTTCGCGCGCCATCACGGCGGCACGTTCATCCTGCGCATCGAAGACACCGACATCACGCGTTCGCGTGCCGAGTGGGTCGACGGCATCCAGACGACCATGGCCTGGCTCGGCCTCGATTGGGACGAAGGCCCGGTGCTCCAGAGCACCCGCTTCGCGAGCTACCTCGCGGCCGCCGATCAGCTGCTCGCGAGCGGCGATGCCTACGAGTGCTACTGCACAGAAGACGAGCTGAAGGCGCGAAACGAGGCGGCGAAGGCCGCCGGCCGCCCTCCCGGGTACGACGGCCATTGCCGTGACCTCGCGCCCGATGAGCGAGCTGCGCTTGCGGCCGAGGGCCGCACGGCGTCGATTCGATTTCGTACGCCCGATCACGGCGTCAGCACGTTCCACGATCTCATCCGGGGCGACGTGAGTGTCGAGTGGGCGCACATCGCGGACTTCGTGATCGTGCGCTCCGGCGGCACCCCGCTGTTCTTCCTCGCCAACGCCGTCGACGACCTCGAGATGGCGATCACTCACGTCATCCGGGGCGAAGACCTGCTCGACTCCACGCACCGCGTGCTCGCGCTCCGGGCCGCGCTCGGGGCGCCCGACCGGCCGGTGTACGCGCACCTGCCGCTGCTGGTCGGCGCCGACCGCGCCAAGCTCTCGAAGCGACACGGCGCGGTGGCGCTCGAAGACTTCCATCACGACGGCTACCTGGCCGAGGCGGTCCTCAATTACCTCGCGATGCTCGGCTGGGCGCCCGAAGACGGTCGCGAGGTGCTGGCACCAGACCAGGTCGTGGCCGGCTTCGACCTCGAGCGCGTGACCCATTCGGCCGCCTTCTTCGACCACCAGAAGCTCGACTGGATGAACGGCGAGCACCTGCGCGCCCTCGCGCCCGACGAGCTCGAGACCCGCGCCCGGCCGTTCGCAGTCGAGCGGTTCGGCGCATCGCTCGATGGCGGCACATTCCGTGGTGCGCTGCGTATCGGTCAGGAGCGGGCGGTCACGCTGGTCGCGCTCGTCGGTCAGATGGACTTCCTCTTCGTCGACGACGCCGACTTCGCGATCGAGCCCGACTCGTGGGACCGGCTCGTGGCCACCGACCAGGTTGGAACGATCCTGGATGCCGTGCTCGCACACCTCGAGACGTGCGACTGGACGGTTGACGCAATCGACCTGCGGCCCGTGCTCCAGCCGCTCGGCGTGAAGCCCTCCAAGGGGCTCACCGCCGTGTACACCGCGGTCGAGGGGCGCCGCGCGGGCCTTCCGCTGTTCGACTCGATCCACCTGCTCGGCCGTGAGCGCGCGGTGGCCCGAGTACGCGGGGCTCGCGACCGGCTCCACCGCGACGCCTGATGCCGTTCCGGAGGACGCGTTGGGTGATCGGTGTCGTGGTGCTGCTCGGCTTCACGTACGTCGCGGTGACGTTCGTGCAGGTGTGGTGGGCTGCACGTCACGACAGCTCGCGCCGGTCGCAAGCCATCATCGTGCTCGGGGCGGCGCAATACAACGGCCGGCCGACGGCGGTGTTCCGCGCCCGCCTCGATCACGCCGCCCGGCTGTACCACGACCAGATCGCGCCGATGATCGTCGTCACGGGCGGCAAACAGCCCGGCGACAAGTTCACCGAAGCCGGCGCGGGCGCCGACTACCTGCACGGCAAGGGAATCCCCGACGCCGCGATCCTGCGCGAGACCACGTCGGTGTCGTCATGGGAGTCGCTCGCCGCCTCGGCGCGAATCTTGAAGCAGCGCGGCGTCACGAAGGTCACGCTCGTCTCCGACCCGTTCCATTCGCTGCGCATCCGCCTCATCGCCGATGACCTCGGACTCGACGCGGTGACGTCAGCCACGCACACGAGCCCGATCACCGGCATCAGTGAGTGGCGACGCCTCTTCAATGAATCACTTCGCGTCGCGGCCGGCCGGATCATCGGGTTCAACCGGCTGTCGCGCACCGGGCGGGTGGGGAAGCTCGTGTCGGGAGTCGCTATCCTGGCGACACCTTCGGGGGTGGTGTAATCGGCAACACAACAGGTTCTGGTCCTGTCGTTGGGGGTTCGAGTCCTCCCCCCCGAGCCCGCCGGCGAGTCGCCATCTCGCCGGCCGCACACCGTGACCGATCGGTGTGCACCCGGCCCCGTCGTCTAGTGGCCTAGGACGCCGCCCTCTCAAGGCGGTAACGGCAGTTCGAATCTGCTCGGGGCTGCTCCCGGGCCCGGCCTCGTTCGGAGGTCGGGCCCGCGCTCGTTCCGGTCGCGCTGTCCGCCGTCGGGATATCCGCGGGCACCGTTCGGGACGGTCGCGTGTCGGTCTTCCTCGACGACGCGCGGCGCCCCCGTCGCCGCGTCTTACGCGTCGCGCGGCGCGTCGCGGTCGCGCGTTCTCGGCGCGGATTCGGCGCGCTCGCGCTTGCGCGCGTGCTCAAATTCGGTTCTCTCGCGGGACGCGTGTTGTCCGTTCTGCACTAATCCGTTTGCATCGGAATCCGCGAATCATGCTGCGATCGCGAAATTTTTTTCTTGATGTGTACGACGCGAACGCGCGCCGCTGTCAAGCATCGTCATCGTCAACGCGACGACGGACGCGACGTCGTCACGCGCGTGCGTTGATGGCGCGAATTTGTTGTATCTATTGCGATCGAGCGGCGAATTCATGGTTCGCACGGGTGCGCGCGACACGTGCAGCGCGCGTGACAACAAACTCGCGCGAGGTGTGAACATCGCGTAGCGACACGCGGCGCGTGGACGTGCAAAACATCGGAAATGCTTGACCTTGCATGCCGAATACGTTCAACTTCTCTGGGTACACGCGCACAGCGCGAGCCAAACGCGGAGGTTGGCGTGAACAAGTCTGAGCTCGTTGACGCGGTCGTGGCGAACGCGACAGCAGAAGGCGCGGACCTCGGCAGAGGTGACGCCGAGAAGGCCGTGAACGCGTTCATCAAGGCAGTGCAGGACGCGGTATCGCAAGGCGACAAGGTCACGTTGCCGGGCTTCGGTGCCTGGTCACGCACAGATCGTGCCGCTCGCATGGGGCGTAATCCGCGCACCGGCGAGCCGGTCAATATCGCGGCGTCGAAGGGCGTGAAGTTCTCGGCGGGAGCCGCCTTCAAGTCCGCCGTGAAGTAGGTGCGAGGGGCGTCTTGCCGTTCGACCTGCATTCGACAGTAACCCGACTAGAGAGGTGGTGACCGTGCCTCCGGCAAAGAGACGAACAGCACGGAAGTCAGCAGCAAAGAAGACGGCGCGTAAGCCGGCGAAGAGAAAAGCACCCGCGAAGCGGCGTGCGGCGAAGAAGACGGCGGCACGTAAGCCGGCGAAGCGTCGCAAGGCTGTCAAGCGCAAGGGTCCGGCGAAGCGCAAGGCTCCGGCGAAGAAGCGGGCGGCGAAGAAGCTCCCGCGTAAGCCGGCGAAGCGTCGCAAGGCTGTCAAGCGCAAGGCTCCGGCGAAGAAGCGGGCGGCAAAGAAGCTCCCGCGTAAGCCGGCGAAGCGTCGCAAGGCAGTGAAGCGCAAGGCTCCGGCGAAGCGTCGGGCGGCCAAGAAGGCCACTCGCAAGCCGGCCAAGCGTCGTCCTGCGAAGCGTCGCTAGCCGCTACACCGTCCACACCCAAGTAGATGGAGGGGCTTTCGGGTCCCTCCATCTACGCGTCGCGACAGTCGCGGCCGACGCGCGATCAGAGGTCGTCGATGCGCTTGAACGCTTCCGCCTCCATGGTCGCGCACGGTGAGACCGGTGCCAAGCTCGACTCGCTGCGCTCGCTCGTCGCGCGCGCTGCGTCGCGTGCCTCGTCAACAATGCGTGTCGCGAACGCGTCGCGTTGCGCAGTGGCCGACGGCGAGTCGGCTTCGATACCCATCGTCGAACGCCACTGGCTCCGGTGACACAGCAACGCCGCAACCTTCTGGTCGACGAAACCTTCCACGCGTTCGAGATGGTCGACCTCTTCGGCCTCGAACAACAGCAGAGTCTGCGGACGGTGCGGTGCGAGCTCCTGCTCAGGGAAGAACAGCGGGTCGCGTGCGGCGACGATCGCATCGATCGTGAGCTCGCCGGCCCGGCGATGATCGGGGTGGAGCCGGTATCGCTTCCAGGGGTCGTGACCGAGCACGACGTCGGGGCGAATCCGGCGCAGCACGGCGCAGACGGCCGCCCGCTCCTCTCGCCCGTTCTCGAGCTCGCCGTCGACGGCGCCCAGCGTCTGCACGGTGTCGCTTCCCAACGTTGCAGCCGCGGCTCGTTGCTCCTCGAGCCGGACGCGCGTGAGGTCGTGCACGTCGATGACGGGGTCCCAGGAGCCCTTCGAGCCGTCGGTGAGCACGAGGAGGTGTACCGAGGCGCCGGCCGCGGCCCATTTGGCGAGCGTCGCCCCGCAGCCGAACTCGATGTCGTCGGGGTGCGCGCCGATCGCCAAGACTTGCTCCGGCACAGCAAGATCGACAGTCGCCGGGGCGCGAGAGTCGCTCACGGAATCAGCTCGACCGCGGCGAGGTCGGCCGGCACGTCGACGTCGAACGCGAGGTCGGGGTCGCGCACGACGCGCAGCCCGAGGCCCAGCCGCCGCGACTCGGCTGCGTGACGCCGGAACGAGCCCGGTCCGTAGGCGAAGCGGAACGGTGCGTCGGCCGGCAGCGAGAGCACGGGTGTGCCGTCATCGCGGTGGCACGGCACCAGCGCGGTAATCGGTCGAGATCCGTCGCGGGCGATGCCGCCGAGCGCGCGCGCCCGGGCGAGATCGGCGTGAGCCACGATCACGCGTGCGCAGCGACGCCGGCGGAAATGCTCGCGACCCACGTCGGCCGCGGCGTCGAGCGT
>DASVIY010000263.1:0-4108 GCA_036386195.1 Acidimicrobiia bacterium
CTCGGCGAGATCGAAGTGCGCGGCCCGTGGGTCACGAGCAGCTACTACCTCGATCCGTCGCCCGAGAAGTTCGACGACGGCTGGTTGCGAACGGGTGACGTCGGCACCGTCGACGCGAGGGGCTTCATGCAGCTCACCGACCGCTCCAAAGACGTCATCAAGTCGGGCGGTGAGTGGATCTCTTCGGTCGAGCTCGAGAACGCGCTCATGGCCCACCCCGACGTGCTCGAAGCGAGCGTGATCGGCGTACCCGATCCGCGTTGGGACGAGCGCCCACTCGCGTGCGTCGTTCGCCGCGAGGGGTCCGAGGTGACCGCCGACGAGCTGCGCGAGTTTCTGGCCGGAAAGATCGCGAGATGGCAACTGCCCGAGCGGTGGACGTTCATCGACGAGGTGCCCAAGACGAGCGTCGGCAAGTTCGACAAGAAAGTGCTGCGCGCCCGCAACGCGGCCGGTGACCTCGAGGTGGAGACACTCGGCTGAGGCTCATCGCCGTGAGTGCCGCCGAGGTCAGGGGGCCACGAGGTGGGTGACCGAAGCGAGGTCGGCTTCGAGCTTCGCGGCGCTGCGCGCGAGCGCGCCGGCGCCTACCACCATGCCGACGACCGCGAGCGCGATCGCCGTCCACGCGGCCGCGCCACTGGCCTGGAGCTCCTCGTGCATCAGGGTCACACCGATGATCGCGGCGACGATCGGCTCCACGATCGTGAGCGTCGGCAGCGACGCAGTGAGCGAGCCGGCCTGGAACGCGCTCTGGTTGACGAGCATGCCCACGCTGGCCGCGGCCGCGAGCGCGTACGGCTCCCAATTGGTGAGGAACGTGCCGAGGCCGTCGCCGAGGAGATTGACGCTGGTCTTGGTCAGCGCGGCGGTCACGCCGTACAGCACGCCCGTGACCGCGGCGAACATGACCGCCCGCGCCGCACCGTGTGCCCGAATTCCTGCGACGAGCGCGACGAGCACGAAGGGTGCCAGGACCGCCGCGCAGAGTAGCCACGCGCCGGTCGAAGCCTGGTCGACGCCACCGGTCGGGGCCCCCACCAGGAGGAAGACGGCGAGCGATCCGGTGAGGACCAACGCCCACAGCACATCCACGCGGGTGAGACGGCGGCCCGACCACGTCGCACCGATCGGCAAGGCGAAGAGCAGTCCCGTTACGATGAGTGGCTGTACGACGATCAGCGAACCCACGGAGAGGGCCGCGGCCTGCATCCCGAATGCGAGCCAATCCGCCGCATATCCTGCCTGCCATAACGGCCGGCGAAGCAGCTCGAGCATCAAGCGCAACCGCAGTGAGTGCTCGTCGGGTAGCGACTCCGCTTCCCGCTGTTGGAGCACCGAGGCAACCGCGTAGAGAAAGGCCGCGCCCAGCGCGAACAGGATGTCCATGGGTACCCAAAGTAGTGTGACCCGGATGCGCCGGGGAGTGCTCATCTTGTCTGCGTCCATGGGCGCGGGTCATGACGGCGCGGCCAACGAGCTGCGGCGCCGCCTCGAAGCGCGTGGTCACCGCGCCGAGGTGCGCGACTTCATGACGATGGCGCCGTTCGACATCGGCGGCCTCGTGCGGTGGACGTATCGGGCCCAATTGCGGTGGGCGCCGTGGTCGTACGAGCTCACCTACAAGTACCTCCTGCCGCTGATCTACTGGCCCGTCGTCCTGATCGACTCCTGGTTCACCCGTGTGCGCCTCCGGCGCGTCATCGGACAGTTCGATCCCGACGTGATCGTCTGCACGTACGGCCTGCCCGCGCTCGTGCTCGGCCGGTGGCGCAAGAAAGGTCTGCTGCGGATCCCGGTCGTGACGTTCTGCACCGACTTCTCGGTGCACCAGATGTGGGTGCACCACAGTGTCGATCTGCACCTCACTGTGAGCCCACGCTCGGCGGAGCTCGCGCAGCGGCACAGCGACGGCGAATGTCGCGCGCCCGGGCCTTTGGTGCGCGAGGCGTTTCGCGTCGACCGTCCCGACCGCGACGAGGCGCGCCGCTGGCTCGGCCTCGCGCCGACCGACCGCACCGTCCTCGTTGTCGCCGGCTCGTGGGGCGTGGGTGAGGTCAGCGACACCGTGAGGGCGATTGCCGCTGCGGGTGATTTCCACCCGATCACGGTGTGCGGGCGCGACGAGGCGCTCAAGCGCGACCTCGACGCGCTCGGTATCGGCACTGTCGTCGGCTGGACCGATCAGATGCCGAAGTTGATGGCCGCTTCCGACGCGCTGGTCGAGAACGCGGGCGGCCTCACGTGTATGGAGGCCTTCGCGTTCGGCGTTCCGGTGGTGACCTACCGGCCGATCCCCGGCCACGGGCGCGACAACGCGCAGACGATGGCCGGCGTCGGCGTCAACCGTTACGCGCACGACGACGACGAGCTCGCGACCGCGTTGGCCGAAGTCACAGCACCCGGAATCGCGCGCCAGCGCCTCATGCACAACGCGTCGGCACTGTTCGCGAGCGACCCGAGCGACGACGTGCTCGAGACCGCCGCAGAGGCCGACTTCGTGCCCGCGCCGCTTCGCGTGCGTAAGTCTCCGCGACGGGTCGCGAGCGTGGCCGCGTCGCTCGCGCTGGTCTACGGCGGTCTCACCGTCGGTGCGCAGGCAGTCGCGGCCCGGGGCGTGGGTGTGGCCAAGGCGCCCCGCGGCGCGACCGGCCAGGCGTACATCGGCGTGCGGGTCAACCGTGCCGACCTCCGCGATCCCGAGCTGGTCGCGGCGCTGAAGACCTCGGGCACGACCGTGATCGTCGACGGTCGCACCGCGCAGCGCTGTGGGCACCAGCTGGAGCGCCTCGCGGATGCCGGCGTCGACATCGGGAACGGCGGATGGGGCAAGGGCCGTCCGCTTCGCTGGCAGCGGGCGCGAAATGATGTCGAGCATTCGGCCAGCGTGATCTCGAAGGAGACGGGCGTCGCCGCGCACGAGTTCGTGCCCGGGCGGCGTCTCGACTCTTTCGATCAGTTCTACTCCCACCGCAAGAAGCAGAAGCTCGTGAAGCCCGACCACACGTTCACGGCCGCCAACATTCCGGCAACGATTACCGACCGGGGTGTGTACCTGCTCGACGCCCGCAAGAGTGATCCGGGCGTCGTCCAGGTGGCGATCTCCTCGCTCGCGGAGCGGGTCAAGGTCGCCGGTCTGCACGAGCAACCGCTCGCGGTGCTGCGCTGAACCGTCGCACGCTCGTCGCGGCCACCGGCGCGGCAGGCGTTCTCGCTGCGGCCGCGTTCCACGCGGCACCCGCGCTGGCGAGCGTGTCGGTGCTGCGCCGACGGCTCGCCCCGGCGCTCGCGGGCATTGGTGACGCCGACCACGTCGCGCTGACCTTCGACGACGGTCCCGATCCGGCCTCGACGCCCGCGTTCCTCGAGCAGCTCGACCGGCTTGGATGGCACGCCACGTTCTTCATGCTCGGCGACATGGTGCGCACCGCGCCCGGCTTGGCAGCCGAGGTCGCGGCCGCCGGACACGAGGTCGCGGTCCATGGCGACGAGCACACGAGCATGCTCGGCCGCTCCCCGAGTGCCGCGTTCGACGACATCTCCCGGTCGCGCGACGCGATCGCCGAGGCGACCGGCGTGACGCCGGCATGGTTCCGCCCGCCGTACGGCACGCTGTCGCGCGGCGCGCTGCGCGCGGCGCGCCGCCTCGACCTCGACACCGTGCTGTGGACGGCCTGGGGCCGCGACTGGCGCCCGCAGGCAACGCCCGAGTCGGTGGCGAACGACGTCGGCCGGGGTCACCTGCGCGGCGGCACCGTCTTGCTGCACGACTCCGACTGCACGTCGTCACCCGGGTCGTGGCACGCGGGCCTCGGTGCGTTGCCGTTGCTGGCCGAGCGGTTTGAGCTGCACGACCTGCGGGTCGGCACGGTGGGCGAGCACGGCATCAACGCTGGAGCTCGAGCAGCGGCGTAAGGGCTTCCAGCTCGTCGTCCCACGACTTCGGTTCCTCGACCGGCACGAGCACGAGCTTCGAGAAGTCGATCGCGACGAACGCCTCGAGTCGACTGCGGAGCGCGTCCAACCCCACGGGCACGAGCTCGGCCACGTCGGCACCGGGGCGGACCGCGGCCAGGAGGCCGGCGAGGGCGGGTGGGAGCGCGCTGCG
>DASVIY010000264.1:0-4794 GCA_036386195.1 Acidimicrobiia bacterium
GGTCGCGTGGATCGACTGCACCGCGCAAGGCGCGGTTCTGGGTCGCGATCTTCGCCATCGGTGTCCATGTCTGACGAGTCATCGGAGCTGCTCACCGGGTGGGGGCGCACGGCGCCCACTGCGGCGCACGTCGAGACGCCGGGAAAGTCCGCGGAGGTCGACCCGTTGCTCGACCACGCCGGAAGGCGCGGACTGATCGCGCGCGGCCTGGGCCGGAGCTACGGCGACGCGGCGCAGAACGCCGGCGGATCCGTGATCGATCTGCGCGGGCTGCGCGACGTTCGCGAGTTCGACGTGTCGACCGGGCGGTTACGGATCAGCGCGGGCGCGAGCCTCGACGCGATCATGCGGATGACACTCCCCTTCGGCTGGTTCGTGCCGGTGACGCCGGGCACGCGCTTCGTGACCGTCGGCGGGGCGATCGCCGCCGACATCCACGGCAAGAACCATCATGTCGACGGCAGCTTCGCGAACCATGTGGACTCGTTCACGCTCCACACGCCGAAGGGCGTGCTGGAGGTGAGCCCGCACGACGACCGCGAGCTGTTCTGGGACACCGCCGGTGCGATGGGCCTCACCGGCGTGATCACTGAAGCAACCCTGCGCCTGCTGCCGGTCGAGACGTCGCTGGTCAGCGTCGACACGGAGCGCGCGTCCGACCTCGACGATCTCATGGCGCGCATGCGCACCGGCGACGCCGACTACCGGTACTCGGTCGCGTGGATCGACTGCACCGCGCAAGGCGCGGTTCTGGGTCGCGGCGTGCTGACGCGAGGTGATCATGCGCCGATCGAGGCGCTGTCCGAGCAGCAACGTGAGCACGCGTTGCGCTTCGACCCCCGGACGCGGATCACGGCTCCGCCGTGGGTGCCGAACGGTATGCTCAACCGGCTCACGGTGCGGGCGTTCAACGAGATGTGGTTTCGCAAGGCACCGCGTGTGCAACGCGGCCACCTCGAGTCGATCGCCACGTTCTTCCACCCGCTCGACGGCATCGACGGCTGGAACCGGCTCTACGGCAGCCGTGGCTTTCTCCAGTACCAGTTCGTCGTGCCCGACGGCGAGGACGCCACGCTTCGGCGCACGATCGAGAAGCTGAGCGGCGCGCAGTGCGCGTCGTTCCTCGCGGTGCTCAAACGGTTCGGGCCCGGCAATCCCGGCGCCCTCTCGTTTCCCATGCCCGGCTGGACGCTCGCGCTCGACATCCCGACCAGTGCCGGCGGCCTCGCGCCGCTGCTCGACGAGCTCGACGGCATGGTCGCCGAGGCCGGCGGCCGGGTGTACCTGGCGAAAGACTCGCGGCTGCGCCCCGACCTGCTCGCGACCATGTACCCCGAAGTCGACCGCTTCCGCGAGCTGCGATCACGGATCGACCCGTCCAACGTGCTGCAATCGGACCTGTCACGGCGACTCGGCCTGACATGATCACACGATCGTCGGCGGCGAAAGGGCAACGATGAAGGACGCGCTCGGCTCGGTGCAATCCGTGCTGGTGCTCGGAGGCGGTTCCGATATCGCGCGAGCCACGTGTCGCGAGCTCGTGGGCAGGCGCGGCCACACGTTCGTGCTCGCCGCCCGGCGGCCCGATGAGCTCGACACCGCGATGAAAGAGCTGCGCGACCTCGGTGCCACCACTGTCGATGCCGTTCCATTCGACGCCGCTGCCGTCGACACACACGACGCGTTCGTCGACGAGATGTTCGATCGCTACGGCGACTTCGATCTCGTGCTGTTTGCGTTCGGCGTGCTCGGTGACCAGGCGGCGGCCGACCACAGCGGCTCGGCCGCAGTCGACATCGTGCGCTCCAACTACCTCGGCGCGGTGTCGCTTGCGGTGCCGATTGCAACCCGGCTCGAGGGGCAGGGCCACGGCACGATCGTCGTGCTGTCGTCGGTGGCTGGTGAACGGGCGCGCCAGGCCAACTTCGTGTACGGATCGTCGAAAGCCGGCATGGACGCGTTCTTCCAGGGTCTCGGCGACCGCCTTGTCGGCACCGGCGTCGACGTGATGATCGTGCGGCCCGGGTTCGTGCACACCAAGATGACCGAGGGCCTCGAGGCCGCGCCGCTCTCCACGACGCCCGAAGCCGTGGCCGCGGCGATCGTGCGCGGACTGGAACGGGGCAGCGAGATGATCTGGGTGCCGCCCGCCTTGCGCTATGTCATGTCCGTCCTCCGCCACGTCCCCCGCCCCATCTTCCGCAAGCTCCCCGTGTGACGCGGCGCCCACCGCAGGCAACCAAACTTGCGTCGCAATCCGGGATGACATCCCGGCTGCTGACACAAGAATGGTGGTGAGGGGTCATGGAGGCGACGCGGGTCGTCACTGCTTGGGACTTTGACGGCACGTTGTCGACGCGTGACAACGTCGTTCCCTTCCTTCGCTACGCCGTGGGCAACGGCACATTCGCGCGCGCGGTGAGCGCGACGGCGCCCCGGATCGCATTGGCAGCGCTGCGTGACGACGAGCGCAATGCGGCGAAGGCAGCGCTGCTCCGACGAGTGTTTGCCGGGTACGACGTGGCGCGCTTCGAGCAACAGGCACACGATTTTGCCGCGATCGTCATCGCCAAGTACTTGCGCAGCGAGGCCGTCGAGCGAGCCGCCTGGCACCGCGACCAGGGCCACGAGCTGGTGATCGTGTCCGCGTCGTTGCGGTCATACCTCGATCCGATCGCGGAGCATCTCGGGTTCGATGCGGTCCTTGCAACCGAGCTCGCGGTCGGTGACGACGGCCGGCTCACCGGCGAGCTGCGCGGCGCCAACGTCCGCCGGGCGGAGAAGGCCCGCCGGCTCGACGAATGGTTGGCCGAGACCGGCTCGGACGCGTACGTCTGGGCGTACGGGGACAGCAACGGCGACCGCGAGCTCTTCGAGCGGGCCGACCAATCCATCCGCGTCGGCCGCCGTGTGCGACGCTGGCCGTCGCGATGGAGCTGAAGCACCCGATCGATGACCAGCACCTCTGAGCGGCCGCCGATGACGGCGGGCGCACCTGACGCGCCCGCGGCCCAACCGGCGGCGCCGCGCCGCTGGTACCGCCGCGACCCGCTCGCCGCGCTCGCGGTGCTGTTCATGGCGACGCCGTTCGTCGTCGCCATGATCTGGTGCTGCACGCAGACGCGTTGGTATCCCTCGGGCGACCGCGCGCTCATCGAGTTGTATACGCGCGACATCGGCCATCACGCGGTGCTGCTCGGTCCGTATTCGCGCTTCGGCTGGCATCACCCGGGGCCGGCGCTCTACGAGCTGCTCGTCCTTCCGTATCGCCTGACGGGGAGCAACGGCATCGGGCTCATGCTCGGCGTCGTGCTCATCAACGCCGCCGCGGCCGCCGGCATCGCGTTGGTCGCGTACCGCCGCGGCGGGCGCACACTCCTGATCTGGGCCTTGATCGTGCTCGGCCTGTTCCTGCACGCGCTGGGCCCGCAGCAGCTGACCGACCCGTTCAACCCGTTCCCGCCCGTGCTCGTCCTGGGCCTGCTGCTGCTGCTCCTCTGGTCGGTCGCCTTGGGAGACGTCTGGATGCTGCCGTGGGCGGCTGTTGCCGCCACGTTCGCGGTGCAGTCGCACATCGGCTCGCTCATCACCATCGTGGGCCTGGTCGGGCTCGCGGGCATCTTCCTCGTCGTACAGATCGTCGCGACGCGCAACGACGCGGAGCAACGCCGGCGGTGGCGACGCGTCCTCCCGCGCGTGATCGGCGTCACCGTGCTGCTCGGGTTCGTGCTGTGGCTGCCGCCGATCATCGAGCAGTTGACCCACCACCCGGGCAACGTCACGTTGATGCGCGAGTACGCGGCGCGCGCCAAGCCATCACAGCCCGCCAACACGGTGACCGACGTGAGCCTCACCGAGATCGGGTGGATCACCGGACTGAATGCAGGCGCGCACGTGACGCGCTCGCTCTTCACCCGCATGTCCCGCTGGCCGGGCGAGCTCACCATCGGTGTGTACCTCGTCGCGATGATCGCGACGGTCGTTCGCCGGCGACGCGCGCAGGTCGTGCTCGGGACGCTCGTGGGCGGCTCGATCGGCCTCGCGGTCTTGTCGATCAGCCGGCTCGACGGCTTGCCGGCCGAGTACCTCGTGCGCTGGGCCACGTTCGTGGGGTTCGGGATCTGGGTGTTCGCCGGCTGGGTCGTGCTCGACGCGCTGGCGCAGGTCGACTTCGTGCACGCCCGCCGCATGGCCGGCGCCGCCGTCGGTGTCGGCATCGTCGCGATCCTCGCTGTCGTCTTGAGTGTCAACTCGGCGCGGGCCGATCCACCGGATCCGGTTGCCTCGAATCGGATCCGCACCCTGACACCGAGGGTCCTGCGCGCGGTGAAGGCGAAGAGCGCTCAGCCCGTCGTGATCGGCGAGGGCCGGGGTCTGCTCTCGATCGACGCCGGCTCGGGCCTCGCGCTGCAACTCGAGAAGCACGGCGTGCGCGTGAAGTTCGAGCCTCGGCAGAAGATCGCGTACGGGGCCCGGCGCACGGATGACTGGCAACGATCCCGCACCCGCATCACAGTCGTCACCGACCAGGACGCCCGTGGGACCCCGCTGCCCCCCGGCGCGAAGTTGATCGCGCGCTCGCACGACACTTCGGTGTTCGAGTCACCGGGGCCTGCCGTCACCCACTGAACCCGCGCAAACCCATGGCAGAACAAGCGGTGGGCTCCGGTACTCTAGGGTCATCATGTCGACCTTTCTCGAGGCCCTTCGCGAGCGCGTGCTGTTCTTCGACGGCGCTTTTGGCACCGGCGTACAAGAACGCGACCTCGGGCCCGACGACTTCGGCGGGCCGGC
>DASVIY010000265.1:0-4988 GCA_036386195.1 Acidimicrobiia bacterium
GGCCCGCCCCGGGGCAGGAGGCCGAAGCTCCGGCGCGCGGCGTTGGTGCAACACGCGCCTCCGGGTGCGTCGCTCGGTCAGGCTTGGGCGCGCGGCTGGACCACTGCGTGTGCACGATCCAGGCGCACTTCCGCCTGCGGCGAGAAGTCGACTCGTCCGACGGTGCGCGTCGGGTTGAGCACCTGGAAGCGGTCGTCGCCCTCGCGATGGTCGTACTCGATGCCACCCGACTTGTCGTGCACACCGAACGCGATGTCGTAGATCCCGTCGAGCAACGGCACCCGTCCGAGATCGAAGATGACCTCGCCGGAGCCGGCGACAGTGTCGAGGTCGGCGCCCAGGACATCGGTGTTGGTGCCCACCATGAGATTGCCGTCCTGGTCGTGAATGTTGAGCGCGAACACCACGTCGTCGAGCGGTTCGGGCGCCTCGAACTGCATACGGATGCGCAACGGCTCACTCGGCAGCAGATGCTCGCGCTCGGGGTCGGGATAGTCGACGTCCGCGCCCGTGATCCGCACCGCGAGCGTGTTGCGCCAGGCCGGCCCTCGCGCCTCTTCCGGAATCTCGATGCCCCGCTTGAGCAGCGTGTCGCGGAATGCGAGCACCGCGTCGGCCGGCTCCCCGACCATGACCATGTCGCCGTGGTCGAGCACCGCGGCCCGATCGCAGATCTGGCGTACGAGGTCGGCCGCGTGCGTCACGAGCAGGATCGTGCGCCCCTCGCGCTGGAAGGTGCGGATCCGCTCGAGGCACTTGCGTTGGAAGGCTTCGTCGCCGACCGCGAGCACCTCGTCGATGAGGAGCACCTCGGGCTCGACGTTGACCGCGACCGCGAACGCAAGGCGGGCGTACATGCCCGACGAGTAGTGCTTCACCTGGTTGTCGATGAACTGCTCGATCTCGGCGAACGCGACGATCTCGTCGAAGATGCGCGTGATCTCGACTCGTGAGAGCCCGAGGATCGACCCGTTGAGGAAGACGTTCTCGCGGCCGGTGAGCTCGGGGTGGAACCCTGACCCGAGCTCGAGCAGGGCGGCCGTGCGCCCGACCTTGCGGATCCTGCCGTTCGTCGGCCGCAGAATCCCGGCAATGCACTTGAGCAGCGTCGACTTGCCCGACCCGTTGTGCCCGAGCAGACCGACGGTCTCGCCCTGGTCGACGTGCAGCGTGATGTCGCGCAATGCCCAGAACTCTTCGTGGGGCATCCGCCCGAACCGGATCACACGCTCTTTGAGCGATGTGGGCTTGTCGCGGTAGAGCTTGAAGTGCTTACTGACGTCGTCGACCTCGATCACCGAGCCCATCGCTCAGATCTCCTCGGCGAAGTTGTCCTCGAGGCGCCCGAACATCCAGAGCGCGACCCACAGCAGCACCGACGACGCAACGATCACCAGCATGAGGTTGCGCAGATACCAGAGCGGCGGCTCGTTGGGCAGGATCGGCGTCGGCGGTTTGGCGGACGTCTCGGTGCGGTTGTACAGGGCGCGCTGATACGTGATGACCACCGACGTCATGGGATTCAGCAGATACAGCGCTGCGTAGCTGCCCATCTTGTTGGCGACCAGCTGGTACGCGTACACGATCGGCGTCAACCAGAACCACGCGAGCAGCGCCAGCTCGAGCAGATGTTGCGTGTCGCGGAGATAGACGTTGACCGCGGAGAGGAAGATCGCCATAGCGACGACGAAGATCGCCATCGCGATGAGCGCGGGGATCAGCAGCGGCACGTACTCCCACGCCGGCATCCAGCGGAACATGAGCAAGGCGGCGATCAGCACGGCGGACTGGAGCACGTAGTGCACGAACGCGGCGCCGACCGCCGACAGCGGCAGGATCTCGCGCGGGAACCAGACCTTCACCACGAGTGACGCGTTCCCGCTGATTCCGGTGCACCCCGCCGAGACGGCGGCGGAGAAGAAGTTCCACGGGATGAGCCCGCACAGCAGGAAGATCGGGAACTTCTCGATCGCCGAGCCGAGGATGAGCTGGAAGACGACGTAGAAGACGACGAGGTACAACGCCGGGTTCAACAGCGACCAGACGAACCCGAGGATGCTGTTCTTGTACTTGACCTTCAGCTCTTTGCGAACCAGGTTGCCAAGGAGCTCGCGGTACTCCCACACCTGCACGGCGCGCCGGATCGCCCCCGGGCGGTCGGAGACCGAGACCAGTTTGGGGTCAGGAGCACCAGCGGATTCAGCGGCAAGAGTCAAAGGTTGGTCAGCGACCGCAAGGTGGCGAGCACGACGGTTCGAGTGTAGACGGCACCCTCTGCGCGAATGGGTGTCGCGGGCGGCCTAGTTCGAGATGGCGAGACCGCGGGCGAAATCCGCTCCCCAGTAGGGCGTCATCGAGATTGCGGGTGCCCCGCCGAACGGGTGCACGCCGCCGAAGCCGTCGAGCACGTAGCCCTTCGTCACCGCGCCGCCGTCCTTGATCATCGCCACGGAGCGGGCGATGTCCCACCCGGACCAGTACGCGGTGCCCTTCGTCGCGGCCGGCGCGCCGTTGAACGAGTGGAGCCCGCCGAAGCCGTCGAGCACATACCCGCCATGCCCATCGGGGTCCATCACAATCGCCCGGGCGATGTCCCACCCGTACCAGAAGGCACCGCCCGTGGCCGCGGCAGCCTCGCCGAAGCGATGGATGCCGCCGAACCCGTCGAGCGTGTATCCCTTCGGATGCGTCGCGGTCGAGTCGGGTGCGAGCACAACACCGCGTGCGATATCCGAGCCCGACCAGTACGCGGACGCGGTGACCGGCGCTGCGTTGCCGAACCGATGCAAACCACCGAAGCCGTCGAGGACGTAACCGCCTTTGCCGTCGGGGTTGAGCGCGATGCCGCGCGCGATGTCCCAACCGACCCAGTAGCCGTTATACGGAAGTGCCGGCGCACCCCCGAAGGCGTGCACACCGCCCCAACCGTCGAGCACGTAGCCGCCACCCGCCGAACGCGCGACGATCCCGCGTGCGATGGGCCAGCCCCAGTTGGGCCCCTGCTGCGGCGCGCTCTGACCCCACGACAGATAGCCCTGCGAGGTGACCGCGTACATCTGTGTGAACGGCTGCACCGGTATCAACCCGGCCGCGACGACGGTCGAGCGGGTCGCCGACCACGCGCCGACATTCCCGGCGCGGTCGACGGCCCGCACGCGGAACTGGTAGTTCATGCCGGCCAATCCGTAGAACGACGCGCTCCCGCTCGCATCACTGCCGGAGCGAGATGCGGGACTGGCGCTCTTCCAGCGCGTCCAGCTCAGCCCGGTCGACATGGAATCGACCTCGAAGCGGGCCACGCCGGTGCCGGCATCGTTGCCGGACCACCCCACCGTGAACCGGGTGCTGCCCTGGCTCGGCGCCGGCGCATCCACGGATGCCGTCGGTTTCGTGGAGTCGAGCATCGTGCCAGAACGGCTCATGTTCTGGTGGAACGTCGGCCAGTCCGCCGCCCCGAGCGGCGTATCGGTGCTCCAGACCCACAGGTTCTGCTCGAGCAGCGGCTGGACGGCCCAGTTGAGGTTGCCGTGGTTCGCGGCCTGCACGATCCAGGTCCTGTTGTTGACCGACACGATCGTCGGCGCCGACGGCGGCGCCCACGTGTTGACGTCGCTCACAACACTCGCCTCGAGCGCGCCGCTGGAGCCGTTGAACACGCGCATCCAATGCTCGGCCATGCCGACGACGTCCTGCTGGCCGTCGTTGTTCACGTCGGCGATCGAGACCGCACCGTGCGGGCCATCCGTCGCGCAGCCGTTGTTCATGTCGTCCCGATTACACGCCCACCACAGTTGGGTGCCCGCGCTGTTGTAGACGTGGATCCACCCCTTCTCGTCCATGACCGCGACCTCGAGGTGCTGGCTGTCGCCGGAGAGGTTGCCGACCGCAGGAGACGCCATCACCCGCCCCGAGGTTCCCACCGGCCACCCCGGCAGGCTGTGGCCCCAGCGGTCGAAGGCGTAGACAACGCTGCCCTGGCCGGGCCAGTTGAGGCCGGTGCCCACGACGATGTCGGGCGAGCCGTCGCCGTTGATGTCGGCGACCGCCGGGCTCGACCAGATCGTCTGGCCCGGCAGCTGGATGGGGTAACCCGGCTGCACCTGGCCGTTGGAGCGGATCGCCCACACCAGACCGCCGTTGAAGTAGTACGGCGAGTTGGGGTACTCGCTGGTGTCGCCGCCGAACACGATCTCCTTTTGACCGTCGCCGTCGAGGTCGGCGAGCGCAGGGGTCGACCACAACGTGTCGAAGAGGAAGACGGGGAAGCCGGCGACGAGTTGCCCGTTGGCGTGCCACGCGTAGATGTGGGTGTTCCAGCTCGCTACGACGATCTCCGGCTGGCCGTCACCGTCGATGTCGCCCACGACCGGCGTCGCGAACACACCCCTGCCGGCATCGAGGGGCGGCGTGAGCTGGGAGAACAGCTGGCCTCCGCTCGGGCCGTCGTACGCGATCACCCAACCGGTGCCTGCGTTCGCGGTGATGATGTCGAGGCGGCCGTCACCGTTGAGGTCGTAGAGCGTCGGCGTCGCGTACACCGGACCGGCACCGGTGCGGAACCACTGCACCACGTTGCCCGAGGTGTCGTAGACGCGTACATAACCGTCGATGGAACCGGAGACGAACTGGATCCCGCCGTTGCCCATCACATCGCCGGCGGCGACTCCGGAGAACGCCTCGTGCGTGATGTCTTTGTACACGAATTGATACGCGCCCGAATGGAACGGCCCGACCTGATGCAGCGCGATCTGACCCTGGGCGGTCACCTGCGCCTGCACCTTTTGTGGAACCGGCGTAGTTGTCGGCGCTGTAGCCGGCGACGTGCCGGGGGACGACGCCGGTGGAGCGAGCGTCGCCGTCGTCGGGGCCGGCGGGGTGGTCGCCGGCGGGGTGGTCGTCGGCGGGGTGGTTGCCGCGCCGGCACGGGAACGCGCCGCGCCCGTCGTCAGCAGGCCACCAACCAGCAGCACGATTGTGAGTGCGACCAA
>DASVIY010000266.1:0-3406 GCA_036386195.1 Acidimicrobiia bacterium
AGACCGTGGAAACGCTGTGGGATGAAGCCGCACGGAGCTACGAGTCGGCGGGCGGCTGACCGGCGCGAGCTGGCAGGATACGACCATGGCGAAGCGGCCCAACATCTTGATGATCGTGTCCGACCAGGAGCGGCAGCGCGCGTGGATTCCCGCGGGCCTCACGCTGCCCAACCGGCAACGGCTCATTGACGACGGACTCGAGTTCACCCGCCACTACACCCACTCGTCACCCTGCTCGCCGTCGCGCGCAACGCTGCTCACCGGCCGGTTCGTTCCGCAGCACGGCGTGACCGACAACGTGATCATGCCTGCGCATCGCGAGCTCGACCCGTCGATTCCCACGTTGGGCCACCTGCTACGCGACGCGGGGTACCGCACCGCGTACGTCGGCAAGTGGCACCTCTCGCACTCGCCCACGCCCGACATGGAGTCGTACGGCTTCTCCGACTGGCAGGGCAACGACCGGCACTTCATGGGCTGGGCCGGCACCGGCATGGCCTTCGATCCACCGATCGCGCAGCAGGCCGCGGATTGGCTCGCCGCGCACGCGGCCGACCCCGCCGACGACCGGCCCTGGTTCCTGGTGGTCGCGCTGGTCAACCCGCACGACGTCATGTGGTTCCCGATCGATCAGCCCGACTACCGGGCCGCTCACGCCGACGATGTGACGCTCGTGCGCTCGCTCCTCGACTCGGTGAAATGGAAGGAATCCGATTCGCTGCCCGCGTTCGCGGATGAGTACGACGAGGTGTTCGACGAGCTTCCGGCCAACTTCGACGACGACCTGTTCACGAAGCCCGCGGTGCAGCGCCAGTGGCTCTACGAGCAGCAGCACAGCCTGTACGGCTACATCGACCCCGACGATACGAAGAGCTGGCTCCGTCACCTCGACTACTACTGGCGTCTGCACCAGGAAGGCGACCGCAACCTCGGCGCCGTGCTCGACGCGCTCGACGGCTCGGGCGCGCGTGACGACACGGCCGTCGTCTACACGTCCGATCACGGCGACATGTGCGGGTCGCACGGGCTGCGGAGCAAAGGCCCGTTCCTCTACGACGAGATCATGCACGTCCCGCTGTACGTGCGGGTGCCAGGCGTGACGCAAGCGGGCACGCGCACCGAAGCGCTCGCGTCGCACGTCGACCTGGCCGCGACAATTACCACGGTTGCCGGAGCAGCCGCGCCAATCGCGGGCCGCGATCTGTCGAGCGTCTTCGCCGAGCCATCCACTGTCGGGCGCGAGGCGGTGCTCTTCGCGCAGGACTCGGCGTGGTACGAGAGCTGCATCCACTTGCGGTACGCGATGCGCGGGATGTTCGACGGGCGCCACAAGTACGCGCGCTACTACGGCGTGGGTGGATCGTTCACCCAGATCGGCGAGCCCTGGCCCACACCGAAGCGCGTCGACGTCGACGCCGGCTTCGACGACTTCGACCACGAGCTCTACGACGTACAGGAAGACCCGCACGAGCTGGTCAACCTGGCCAACGACCGCGGCGCCCGGCACCGCCTGCGTGCCGCGTTCGACGAGCTCCAGGCCCTCGAAGCCGAGGAGCTCACCCCGAGTGCCGGCTGAACCCCTACCGTTCTTGCGTCGAGAATCACCATGACATGTTGTTTTGCGACGCAAGAATGAGGCGGGGTCGACGGGCGGGCCATTGGTCCCGGTGGCTCCATCGGTGTTGTACTGCGTGCCGATGAGCGCCGCGATCGAGATTCAAGGCCATGAGGTCGCCGTGCCGGTGCGGGTGCGTGACGCCAACGCGTGGTTCGCGACGTTCGTCGTCGACGCCGCCGCGGCCCAGAGCCTCATCGACTACTCGCGCTTGCAGGTGACCCAGCCGGTTCCCGGCCGGGCGCTCGTCAGCCTCGGCTTCGTGCGGTATTTCGACTCCGATCTCGGCCCGTACCACGAGCTCGCGGTGGCCGTGCTCGTGCGTCCGGCCGATGGGCGCGGGCGCCGCTCGAAGGTCGGCGGTGCGTTCATCCATCAGCTGCCGGTCAACCAGGCGTTCACGCTCGAGGTCGGCCGCACGATCTGGGGTTTTCCGAAATGGATGGCCGACATCGCGATCGAGACCCGCGGACGCGTGGCGACGTGCACGCTTCGCCATGAAGGCGAGCTCGTCCTCACGTTGAGCCTGAGCCGCGGTGTGCCGGTGCCGTCGAGGGGCTCGAGCGTCGATGCGTACTCATGCCTCGACGGCGTGACCCGCCGCACGCCGTGGGCGATCGACGGATCGGGCACACGGATGCGACCCGGTGGCGCCACCCTCGTGCTCGGCGATCACCCGATGGCGAAAGAGCTGCGTGCGCTGGGCCTCCCCAAGCGCGCCTTCACGAGCGGATCGATCGACACGATGCGCGCCAGCTTCGACGCGGCCCAGGTGGTTTGAATGGCGTACCGCGGCACCAACGCGCTCGTTACGGGTGCGGGAAGCGGCATGGGTCAGCTCATGGCGCGCCGGCTCGCGGCGCAAGGCGCGAACGTCGCTGCGGTCGATATGGACGAGCGCGGCCTCGCGGCCACGAGCATGCGCGCGCCGACCATCACCGCCTACCCGTGTGACGTCACGGATGCCGAAGCCGTCTCCCTCGTCTTGAAGCGCGTCGAAGACGACATCGGCCCCATCGATCGCGTGGTCAACGCCGCCGGCATCGCGCCGGCCGGCGCGCTCCTCGAGCAGTCGGCCGAGACGATCCTGCGGGTCATGGCGGTCAACTACGGCGGCACGGTCAACGTCACGAAAGCGGCGCTGCCCGGCATGGTCGAGCGCGGTCGGGGTGACGTGATCAACTTCGCGTCGCTCGCGGGATGGGTGCCGGTGCCGAACCTCGGCGCGTACAACGCGAGCAAGTTCGCCGTCGTCGCCTTCAGCGAGGTGCTCGCGTTCGAGTGCGCCGACTCGGGCGTGCGGTTCGTGTGCGTCTGCCCACCGGCGGTTGACACGCCGATGCTCGACCAATTCGCCGGGGTGAAACTCTTCCAATATGTGAAGTCGATCAGCCCGGCTGTCGTGCTCGACGCGATCGAGGCCGGCATCGAGCGCGGCGATCTCTTCGTGTTCCCGGGCCGCGGGAGCCGCTTCGTGTGGCGGCTCCGCCGGTTCGCACCCAAACGTGTCTGGTCCAACCTGGGGCGGATCGAACGACGCGCGTGAGCCGGTTCGAGCTGGTCACCGGCGACCTGGCCTCCGGCGAGTAGCGCTCGCTGGACGCGCGGAGAGCGCGCTTCGATCGCATATGGTGAACCGGTCCGGGACCGACACCCGGAAATTGTTGTCACATTGGTATACCGTCGTCACTCGAGAAACATCAGCCCCACGGACGAATTGGGCCGCCAGTGAGCCATATCGCCGATGTTGTCGCCCGGGAGATCCTCGACTCCCGGGGGAATCCGACGGTC
>DASVIY010000267.1:0-9412 GCA_036386195.1 Acidimicrobiia bacterium
CAAAAACACGACCCCTCGGTGCTGCGCAATCGACCGAGCACGACCCACCTGAACCGTCGAGATGGTGAGCCTCCGGCGGTCAGGTGGCGGCGTCGGAGTGGTAGTCGAAGTCGGTGAAGAAGGACGCGTGGCGTTTGCCGCGTACTTCGAAGCGGAGGAGCGGGTCGGTGGCTTCGAAGCCGGTGCCGTAGAGCTCGGTGCCGGGGTGATCGAATCCTGGGATGCCGCATTGCACGTCGTCGGTGTCGGAGGCGGCGCCTTCGCCTTCGAGGGTGACGTAGCCGACGACGCCGATCCGTTTACGGGGCGCGACGTGTTCGAGGGTGATGCGAGCGGCGCGGACGGCGTGTATCTCCCCGATCGCCGGGCCGTACAGTCCGGCGACGGTGCCGCCGGCGCGTCCGAGGAAGATGTCGGCGAGCGCCGCCAGTTGCTCGGTGGTGGCGCGGTCGTCGATGTAGAGCACGACTTCCCAGCGTGTTGTCGGTTCCACGTTGTCGAAGTAGCGCAACGTCATGACAACAGACAGCCCCGAGAGGTCGAGGGCATCGGCGTGTCCGGCTTCCACGATCCATGACAAGGCACCGAAACACTCGCCGTAGGTGGATGGGCCGCCGGGGCGGCCGTGGACCGCTCGGCACGGGCAGATCGCTTCGCAGTTGCAGCCTTCGAAGTACGAGCCGCGCACCTGCCAGTCGTTCACATCCTTCCCCCCGTCATCGTCGAGCTCGGTGAGTGCAGCCCGGGTGCGATCGCCGGATGCGCGACGACGACGATTGCGAGCACGATGGATGCCACACCGACGGCGCGGGCGAACCCGGCGCCTCCTCGCCACGTCTTCTCGATGAGCACGACCGCCGCGACCGCGAGCATCGCGAACACGTTCATGAGACCGAACGCGAGCAGCACCAGCATCAGCGCCCAGCAACAACCGGTGCAGAAGAGACCGTGGAGCGCACCGGCACGGAGGTCGCGACCGGGGCCGTGGTACGCCGAGTACTTCAACGTGAAGCCGAGCGGCGAACGACACAACGCGAGACAACGATTCTTGAACGGCGTGAGTTGGTACACGCCGCACGACAGAAAGATGATCGCTGCGAGCGCGGTCGCAGCCGTCGCGTCGTGAGCGACGAGTCGTTCGGTGATCCAGGCGAGACCGAACGCGGGGAGCCCAATCACACACCACGCGAGGAGGTACCCGGACGCGAAGGCGAGGAGGCGCCGCGGGCGATGTTCGGTGAAGCGCCGTGTGTAGAACGACGCGAACGGCACGACGCCCGGCAGCATCATCGCGGCCATCATCAACGTCCATACGCCGACGAACGCGATGACACCGAGCCCCATCGTCCCGGGCATCGCACCCATGCCATAGCTGAGCGCGACGATCGCGATCCACGCTCCCGCAGCCGACAACAGGAGCAACGCCGCTGTCGGCAGAGACTGCCGACCCGCGAACAGGTCGCGGCCTCCACTCGTCACCGTCATAGACGGCCAACCTTTGTCGCTTCACCCGAGCGACGTCAACGACGCAACCGTAAGCGAACGACCGTAAACGCACTCCCCACGCGGGCGGGGGATGGAGAGAACTTGGCACAAGACCCGGGGGAGCGGCGGCATTGAGCTCCGGGTTGAGCTTGTCGGCTGCTCATTCAGGTCGTGTAGCGGCCAGTGCGCGGCATTCGGCGCAGCGCGGGCGCGTTTGAGTCGGTCGAGCTGGTGGGCGTGAGCGTTGCTGGCCGTCAGGCGGCGAGGGGTTGTCGGCGCTTCTCGTGCCGATGGAGCGCGATGCCGTTGACCATCAGCGCGGAGCCGAGCAGGTCGATGTGTTGGCGAGCGTGGCCGAGCCCGAGGCTGTCGTCGAAGCCGCGGTTGATGCTCTCCGCGTCGTTGCGGCGCGGGTAGAGCCGCGCCGGAATCAACGGTGTCTGGTCTTACTCACCACAGCCACCCCGGCACCGAGCAAAGTCACCACAATCGGTAGCAACAGCGGCCCAATTCCTGCGACCAGCATGAAGAGACCGATCACAGCTACCGCCACGGCGGGCCAAAACATGCGTTCCATGACTCGTCTCCCCAGCCAGCTCATGCCGCGCTGCTCAATGACACTTTATGGCGCGACCTCGACCCGTACTCGGATAGCGCGCCGTTCCCATCCGCGCACGCCCCACGAGGGCCGAGGGCGAGGGCGGGGGATGGAGAAAACCTGGGACGAACCTAGGCGAGTGCCCTTATGGAAATCGGGACGAGCTGGTTCGTGGCGTAATGAGTCGCTCGACGCGCCGTGCGCGCCGTGTGCCGTGCGCGGACGCGTTCAGTCGCTCTGGCAGGTGGGCGTGAGCGGTGCTGGCCGTCAGGCGGCGAGGGGTTGTCGTCCTCGTGCGCCGACGGCTCACTCGAACGATGCCGACACGCGTTCTTCGCGAACCGGTGATCCGCCGGAGCGCGTGTAGCGAAACTCTCCGGGAACTCCGCGAGAGGGTCGGGAACATGAGTCGCAGCCGTCGCGTCATGGGTACGATCACCTTGATCGTCGCCGCGTACCTGATCGTGATCCCGTTCGCACTTTCGCTGTTCAGCCGGACGCGCGACGCGGAGCATTTGGCCGATCGCTACCGGCCCGTCATGAGCGCACAGGGACTCGGCCAATTCCGGGCCAATCTCGCGCTGGTCAACGCGGGTGGCACCGAGCTCTTCAACAAGTTCCTTCCCGAGTTGCAAGCCAAGCTCAAGCTCAGCGACGCGGACTTCAACGCCTTCGTCGCGACGAACTACCCGCACGTTGCCGCGTTCCTCGCGCGCGTACCGGTCACGGTGAAGTACCTCAATCCCGCTACCAAGGCGGTGCTCGCGCAACAAGACAACTTCGCGAGCGCCGACGAATTTCCTGCTACGGGCATACCCGTAACGGTCGGTCCGTGGGCCTTGCTCTTTCTGGGTGTAGCCCTCGGCGTGGTGGGTTTGCTCATTCTCCTGAGTGACCGACTCGGCGGTTCGTTGCCCCCGATCGTCGCGATCTTCCTCGTCGGACTCGGGTTGGTCGTCGGACCACTGGTGCTGGGTTGGTTCGGCAAGACCGACGCGGCCGAACACGTTGCCGAAGCGGCGCGGCCGCCGTTCTCGGTTACGGTGTCGGACGCGACGGTGAACGACACGTTCAGCTTCAACGCAGCGTTCATCGAGATGCGCAAGGCCATGTTCCCCGCGGTCGCGCAGAAGCTCGGCATGTCGGATGTGGCGTTCGGCACCTATCTGCATACCAACTACCCGGCGTTGATGAAGTTCCTCGACAAGTGGGACGCGAGCATCTACAAGGGTGCGCGCGCCTTGTCGCTCAGCCAGGTCCAGTACATGGACGAGTTCCACAATGCAGACGCGACGCCGTACCGGGCATTGCCGTGGCTCTTCATTGCACCCGGCGTCGTGCTGCTCGTCGGAGCCGGCTACGGGTTCGCGGGTAGGCGTCGTCGCGAGAGCACAACTGTCGATCGGGCAGTCGACACCGAGCCAGCAGGGGTGGCGCAATGACCGACTTGTACAGACGCTTCGCCGGTGTCGCGTCGATCGCGACGGCTTGTCTCCACACGCGCCGACACGGCCCATCGAACCAGCCAAGCCGCTGTGCTTGAGGACCCTGACGAACGCGTGGGGATCGGAACTGGCTGCCCCGATCCGAATGCACGATCGTGGCGACCGGTGAGCGCAACGCGATCGCGTTGCGTAGGGCAGACACCGCGAGCGCCGGGTCGTCGTGAGAGTCAACCGAACCAGGGGCCGTCCCTCACGTGCTCGACCTCGATCCCACGCTCGCCGAGGAGCTCCTCGACATCGCGACAGAGCCCGTACCGCAACTACCATCGCAAGGCAAGGACGATGATCTCCGGCGGGAACGCGAGGACTGTGGGATCGGAGCATTCCCACACCGTCGTCCCCGCTGGGCGATGGCTCAATGCAACAGTGCCGTTCGCGCTAGTTGAGGCGGAGCAGTTTGGCGGCGGAAAGGTTTGCCGTATGACGAAGTCGGATTCCGTGTCTCCTGCGCTATCGGCGGGCGTGTAGCGGCGCGAGCTGGTTCCGCTCCAGCGTGAGCTCGTGAAGCTGCAGGAGTGGGTGCGCCACGAAGGCATCAAGATGTGCGTGCTGTTCGAGGGGCGCGACGCTGCTGGGAAGGGCGGCACGATCAAGCGCATCGTCGAACGTACGAACCCGCGGGTGGTGCGCGTGGTCGCGCTCGACAAGCCGACCGAGCGCGAGCGTCAACAGTGGTACTTCCAGCGTTATGTCGAACACCTTCCCACTGGTGGAGAGATCGTGTTGTTCGATCGCAGTTGGTACAACCGTGCCGGCGTGGAGCACGTCATGGGGTTCTGCACGCAGGACGAGTATGAGGAGTTCCTGCGGTCGTGCCCGGAGTTCGAGCGCATGTTGATCCGTTCGGGTCTCGTGCTGGTGAAGTACTGGTTCTCGGTGAGCGACGCCGAACAAGAACGACGGTTCCAGTCGCGTATCAAGGATCCGGAGAAGCGTTGGAAGCTGAGCGCGATGGACCTCGAGTCCCGCGCCCGGTGGGCCGACTACTCGCGGGCGAAGGACGCAATGTTTCAATTTACGGACACGAAGTGGTCGCCGTGGCTGGTGGTCGACGCGAGCGACAAGCGACGCGCTCGACTGAACTGCATCCGGCACCTGTTGAGCGTGGTGCCCTACCAGGACGTCACCTCGAAACCATTGAAGCTCCCAAGACGCCAGCCCGACGACTACGTACGCCCGCCGCTCGAGGACCAGACATTCGTGCCGTCCGTGTATTGAGGACGCTGCGGGTGCCACAAGGAGTCAACTGCTGTCTTCTCTCGTGTGCCGAAACAGTGCGATCCTCCCGAGGGCGCTGATCCGGTCAGTCGACGATCTTGCCCGGATTGAGCTGGTGCCCAGGGTCGACGCCGTCGAAGAGTGCCCGGATCATGCTGACGCCCGCCGCCGAGATGTCCTGCTCGAGCCAGGGCGCGTGCGCGAGCCCGACCGCGTGGTGATGGGAGAGTGTGCCGCCTTCGTCGATGAACGCCTGTTGGATGGCGGTCTTGACGATGGCGTACTGGTCGAGCGCGTCGGATCGTTCGGAGCCGCGGAACGCGAAGGTGAAGTAGAGGCACGCGCCCGAGTGGTATGAGTGCGAGAGGTGGCACATGATCCAGCCCGCGACCTCCAGCTCCGCGAACGCCTTCTCGGCCGCTTCGATCACCCCGTTGTAGAGCTTCGGCAGCACGCTCCAGGACGCCGAGGTCTCGGACACGTCGGCGAGGCCCCCGTAGGCGAGGAGGTGATCACGGATGTACGGCGTGTCGAACTTCTTCTGGTCGTAAAGTGCGCCCGGACCGGAGCCGATGCAGATGCCGTTGTGGCGCGACACGATCTCGCCGACGAGCTTGCGCTGCAGCTTCACGTGCTTCTCGGTGCCTTCGTAGCCGATGAATCCGAGACACGCGCGATCCATGTCGTAGTGCTTGACTCGCCCGAGGAACTCCTTGAGCGCCACCGAGGAGTACTTGTCGACGAGGCCGCCCGGCTTCTTCGTCGCGAAGGAGAATGGCGTCTCGTGCGGGTCCGCGACACGGGTGACCGACGGCGATGCATCGCTCTCCGCGATCTCGGCCATCGCGGAGATCGCGCCGTACCAGTCCGGGAAGAGGTAGCCGAGGATCTTGCGGACCTCAGGGGTCCGGTGCACGCGCACGGTGGCGACGGTGATGATCCCCAGGCGACCCTCGCTCCCGAGCAGCATCTGGTTCACGTCGGGCCCGGTCGACTTGGACGGCACCGCGCGCGTGACAAGGACGCCCGCGGGCGTTACGGCGCGCAACGCCGTAGTGATGTCGGCGATGTCGCCGTACTTGTCGGACTGCATACCCGACGACCGGGTCGCGATCCATCCGCCGAGCGTCGAGTAGGTGAAGCTGTCCGGGAAGTGCCCGAAGGTCCAGCCCTTCGCGTTGAGCTGCTCTTCGAGGCGCGGGCCGAGCACTCCGGCCTGCACCCGCGCCAGACGGGCGACGTCGTCGATCTCGATCACCGCGTCCATCTTCCGCATGTCGACCGAGAGGACGGTGCGCGACTCCCCGCGAGATGGCTCGAGGCTCTCGGAGATGTTCGTGCCGCCACCGAACGGAATGACCACAACATCGTGCGCCAACGCCGTCGACATGATCGCCACGACGTCATCTTCGGCTTCCGGGTACACGATCACGTCCGGCAGCCGGCCCAGGTCGCCGCGGCGAACGCGCAAGAGGTCGCGGAGGCTCTTGCCGTACGTGTGGACCACGCGCTCCATCGGCTCCGAGGTGATCTGATCGGCGCGCAGGACATTCGCGAGCGCCTCGGCGAACGCCTCGTTCAAGACGGGGGCGTCGATCGTGAGCGCATCGAAGTCGATGACCGGGTCGCTCGGACCGTCAATATCGATCCCGATCTTCTCCCGGACGAATGGCGCGAGGTCGGGCTTGTCCGCGTGGGTGAACGTCACCTGCTCGTCACCCCAACCCCACCACTTCATGTGCTGCACCATGTGGCGCTCCTTGCCGATCGGGGCTCCTGCAAGTCTCCGCACTTCTGCCTCGAGCCGTTTCGACAGTCGTGGCCGCTTGGTGCTCGAGTCGCCGTTCACGGCCGAGAAGATCGGGTCGCCGATCGTGACCGTGACCTTCCCGCGCCGCGGCCATCGCTTGCCTTTGGGCCACAATGCGTACGCGCCGTCGATGTACATGGGCACGATCGGGCCGTCGAACTGCGCGCCAAGCTCGTCGATGCCGCCGCGGAACCGTCGCATCTCCCCGTCGGGCGAACGCCCGCCCTCCGGGAAGAGAACCACGACATCGCCCGCGTGACACGATGCCTCGAGTCGCGCGAACGCGTGTTGGCGCGCGGTGCGCCGTTCGGCAGTCTCGCTGAGCTGTCGGACCGGCATCGGCTCGAGGCGCAGCGCGTTGCGAAGGAGCAAGCCAAACCGCGATGGCTTCCGGCCGGCCGCTTCCGCCATTGCGGACCCGAAGAAGTAGTCACCCGCGGCCGCGATGTGAAAGCGGCGAAATGACCCACCGGCGACGTGCATGAGCACGATGGCGTCAAGGTGTGACGCGTGGTTGCTCACCACGACATACCCGCCGACTGGAACCTTTTCTCTCCCATGCACGTCGAGGGTGATGTAGATCCTGAACGCGGCGCGGGCAAAGGCCTCGAACCCGAGGGCGACCGCGTGCCGGGACGCGGACAACGGATCCGTCGTCTCGGAACGGTCTCTCTCGGGTGGGGCGCCCTCTCGCATTCGGCACAGGCTCTCATGCGCCAGGCGGTGTGGCCAACACCCGGAGCGAGGTCCTGCCGCAATCGAGAACTAAGTTCCAGGGTGTGCGACCACCCGAGAGGCCATCGATGACCTCACGCATTGCCTTGCTCACGGGCGCCACGGGGTTCCTCGGTAGCAGTCTCGCGCTGGAGCTGTTGAGCTCGGGTCGCGAGCGCGTCTACTGCGTCGTGCGGCCGCGCGGCGACATGACCGAGCGGCTGCACCGCGCGGTCCGTGCCGCGGGGGACGCAGCCGGCATCGAGGACGGGCTCGACGAGCAGCTCCGACGGCTCGTGCCGCTGGCCGGTGACATCGCGCAGCCGGGGCTCGGGCTCACGGCTGCGGATCGGGCGCGACTCGCGGCTGATCGTCCGGACGAGGTGTGGCACGCCGCGGCGTCACTGCTTTACGAGGACAAGCACAAGGCCGAGATCATGGCCACGAACGTCGACGGCACCGCACACATGGTCGAGACGGTCGCAGAGCTTGGCATCCCCGAGCTCAACCACATCAGCACCGCGTACGTCGCCGGCATGCGCGTCGGTGATGTGCATGAGGAGCCGTACGACCGACGTTTCGATCCGAACAACTGGTACGAAGCCTCGAAGCGACAAGGCGAAGACATCGTGGTCGCGAATGCAGCGCGGTTCGAGCGGGTCCGCATCATGCGACCGTCGATCGTCGTCGGCAACCTCTCGACGCACCGGTCGAGCTCCGACAGCGGCTACTACGGCTTCTTACGCGGGTTGGAACGACTCTGTCGGTTGATGGAGCGCAAGGAAGACGGATATCTGGATCACCACAGGGTCAAGCTCTTCGTGGAACCGCATTCGTCACTCAACCTGGTGCCGATCGATCTGCTGGTGAGGGAAGCGATCGCGCTGGCCGACGCGCCACAGGGTGGCGGACGGTACTTCCACCTCACCAATCCGTTCCCGATCACCATCGAGCAGGCGCGCGTCGGACCCGAGAGCTCGATCGACCGGTTGCGCCTCGATCTGGTGGAGGATCGGGAGCTCCTCGGCAAGTACGACGCGCTCCTCGACGACGCTCTGGACTTCTACCGGCCGTACCTGCGCAACGACAAGAACTTCATTCGAGCACGCGACGGCGCGAACCCGCCCGCAGCGATACGCATCACCCAAGACGATCTGGCCGCGCTCAGCGTCGTGCACTTTGAGCAAAAGCGCGACGCTGCGGCCACGAAGCGGGCAACCACGTCCTTCGACCCGGCCGGAACCTCAGGCGGGTTGCCACGCGAGTTGTGCTGATCGGCGTCGACGAGCTTTTTCGTCGGCCGCGGGCTGTTTTGAAGATCCACTTTGGAGAAATGATTTGGGAGTGATGGCAGGATCCTCGAACCCTGATACCGGCTGGCCGGAGCTCACGCTGTCTTCCTGGGAAGACACTCGCGACACCTTTCATAGGTGGACGCAGATCGTCGGGAAGATCCGTTTGGCGTTGGAGCCGATGGTCAATCACTGGTGGCAGGTGACGCTCTACGTATCGGCGCGCGGGCTGACGACATCGCTCATGCATGCCGGCACGACCGGTCTCGAAATCGAGTTCGACCTCATCGACCACGTGCTCGAACTTCGCACGTCCGACGGCCGGCACCGTCACGTGACTTTGGAGCCGCGTTCGGTTGCCAGTTTCTACAAGGCAACGATGGCCGCGCTCGACGAGCTAGGCGTGCGAGTAAAGTTCCTTCCTCGGCCGGTGGAAGTCGCCGAGTCGATTCCGTTCGCGCAGGACGAACAGAACCACGCTTACGACGCCGACGCGGTACATCGGTTCTGGCTCGCGCTGGTGCAAGTCCACCGCGTGATGGCGCGCTTCCGTGGGCTCTTCGTCGGCAAGGCCAGCCCTGTGCATTTCTTCTGGGGTGCTGCCGATCTCGCGGTGACGCGCTTCTCGGGCCGCACGGCGCCGAAGCACCCGGGCGGTGTGCCGAACTGTGCCGATTGGGTGCAGGAGCTCGCGTACAGCCACGAGGTCAGCAGTTGCGGGTTCTGGCCGGGCGGCAGCTCCGAGGGCTCGTTTTACTCCTACGCCTATCCGCAGCCGGCCGGCTTCGGC
>DASVIY010000268.1:0-8176 GCA_036386195.1 Acidimicrobiia bacterium
AGATCCTTGTCGGGGGTACAGATCCAGACCCGCTCGACCCGCTCGTCGGCGCATGCCACCGCCGCGGCCGAGGCCAGCGCGTCATCGGCTTCGACCTCGACCATGGCCCACACCGCCACCCCGAGCGCCTCGAGGGCCTCCTCGAGCACGGGAAATTGGGCCAGCAGCAGCGGATCGATGCCGGCGCCGGTCTTGTAACCCGGCCACAGGTCGTTTCTGAACGATTCGATGACCTGGTCGGTCGCGACACCGACGTGGGTCGCGCCGCCCTCCAACATTCCGAGGACCGAACCGACCACACCACGCGCCGCGGCGACATCGATGCCGTCCGCATCCAGGTGCTCGGGCAACGCGAAGTAGTGACGAAACAACTCGTACGTGCCGTCGACCCCGTGAACCTGCACGTCGCCACGCTATCCACCCCCGGGTTGCCGGCCCCTACCTACCAGTCGGTAGAGTGGATGCACGTGAACGACGACGCTTTCCTCTCCGAGCTCGAGCCCACGGCGGCCGAGCTGCTCAACCGGCACTTGGCAACAGCCAAGGAATGGTTCCCGCACCAATTGGTGCCGTGGAGTCGCGGCCGCGACTTCGAGCCGGGAGAAGTGTGGAGCGAGCACGACTCGCCGCTTCCGGAAGCCGTACGCAGCGCGCTGCTCGTCAACCTCCTGACCGAGGACAACCTCCCGTACTACACGCGCACGATCAGCCGCGTGTTCGGCGATCACGAGGCGTTCGACACGTGGACGCTGCGCTGGACGGCCGAGGAAGGGCGCCACGCGATCGTCATCCGCGACTACCTCACGGTCACACGCGCGATCGATCCGGTGGCGCTCGAGCGGGCGCGGATGAATCAAGTCGCCGGCGGTGTGGTGCCCGAGCCGGACGAGGTCGCCGACGGCTTGGTGTATGTCTCGCTGCAAGAGCTGGCCACGCGCATCTCGCACCGCAACACCGGCAAGCTCCTCGACGACCCCGTCGGCCACGACATCATGGCGCGCGTCGCTGCCGACGAGAACCTGCACCACCTCTTCTACCGCGACCTCACCGCGAACGCGATCGAGCTCGACCCGTCACGCATGGTTATGGCCATCGAGCGCCAGGTGTGCGACTTCGCGATGCCGGGCACGGGCATCCCCGACTTCTCCCGCCATGCCCGCGCCATTGCCGCAGCCGGCGTGTACGACTTCGCGTCGCATCACGACCAGATCCTCGTACCGGTGATCTTCACCCACTGGAAGGTCGACAAGCTCGAAGACCTCACGCCCGAAGCGGCGGCCGCGCGTGACCGGTTGTTCCAATACATCGAACGGGTCGGCAAGGCCGCGCGGCGCACAACGGCGCGTCGCGAGCGGAGCCTCGCAACCGCGAGCTAGACGTTTCGGCGCGCTACTGCTTCGTGAACGTGTACGACACGAGCTGAGGCAACACCAGGAGCCCGTCGTCTGCGAGATACACGAGCTCTCCCGTGCTGGTGGTCTTCCCCGTCTCGTCGAGGCTGAAGATTGCGGTGTAAGTGAACACGACCTGGCCGCCCTTCTGGGCGAAGTGGCACACCACGGGTCTTGCCACCTGATCACCGAGTTGATCGCACTGGCTGCCGTCAATCTTGAATTTCCCGAATTGCAGTGCAGCGGTGCCCGCACGATTAGGACCGAGGAACGCGACGGTGCCGCGCCCGACATGCAGCTTGCCGTCGCGGCCGACCCACGCATCAAACTCGTCGTATCCCCCGCCGGGCGCGCTGATCATGTACTGCTGGTCGTCGACGGACACGGGGCCGGTATATGTCTTGGGCGCGCAGTTGGTGTCGACCAGCGCGGGGTCGGGGGTCTCGCCGTCGTCGTTGCATTCCTTGAGCGTGAACGTCGCCGTGCCGTCAGTCTTGAACTCGAGGGTGCCGAACGGACCCGTCCACGTGCCGTGTGCGGCGTCGCGTAAGAGCTGCTTCTGTCGCGCCGCAGTCGTTCCGTTGGTGCCCTTGCTGCCGCTGCCTCCGCCGCATGCCCCGAGCAGCATCGCGACGGCGGCGAAGGCAACAAGCGGCATACCGATGACTGGGTGGATGCGTTTGGACATGCGAGCGGTGTCGTCGCCCGGTCGGGTGACCTTGAGGATGGGCTAGGAATGGGGCCAATGAGCATAAGGCACCGCGTCCGAGCCGGCGTTCGTGCCGGTGCGATCGCGGCCATCCTCAGTGGACTCCCATCGACCGTGCACACGCTGATGCGGGGTGGCGATCTCACCGAGTCGACGCAGGCGGTCGGCACGGTCTTGCTTGGTGACGACGCGCCACCCGGCTCTCTCCTTCTTGCCGGCGCCGCGGCGCATGTCGCGATCTCACTGGGTTGGGCCGCAGTGCTCGCAGCGTTTGTGCCGTCACGCCACCCGGTCCGATGGGGTATCGGCGCGGGTCTGGTGATTGCCGCGCTCGACCTCGGCGTGATCGGCCGGCGGTTTGCTCGTGTGCGCGCGCTTCCGCCGGCACCACAGATCGCTGACCACATGGCCTTCGGCGCGGTTGTCGCGTTGGTGGTCAGCGGGAGTCGCGGCCGGATTCCGGCAGCCGGTCAGTAAGCGCCCGGCGCTCGAACTCCCGCAAGCCGGTGTCGATCACGCGATCGTGCGCCCACACCATCATCGGCCGCGCGAAACGAGCCAGTTGACGCAACACGTTGTCTTGGACCTCGAGCGCGAACATCAGCCGCACGGAGCAGCCGTCATCAGCGGGTGTGATCTCGAGGCGGGCGTCACCGTCGAGGTCACCCGAGATGCGGGTCATGATGAATTCGGCGGGCGCGCATTCGATGACGGCGATGCTCAGGTCCAGCGAGTACGGCAGCGGCGCCCGGATCAAGCACTTCGCCAGTGCGCCCTCGAACAGGCCGTCACACTCGAACTCCCGCAACCACGACCACCATTCGGTGTACATGTCGGTGCGTTCGACGGTGGCCCAGAACTCGTCCGGCGTGACCGCGAACTCCCAGCTCCCGTCGGTCGCGAACGGCGCGCTCATGCCGGTGTCAGCACGTTGTCGGATGTGGGCCGCGGCTCGGGGCCGACCGGCGCGCGGCCGCGCGGCTCGAACAGGCCGAGGTAGAAGCTCACGACGGCGATCCAGAGCGCGGTCGCGCCGGCGATGTGGAACGCAACCAGCAGCACCGGCACCCCGGTGAAGTACTGCGTGTACCCGATCACGGCTTGCGCAACGAGCACGAGAAGCACGATCGTGAGCCCCCGCTGCACCGACGCCGGTGCGTGTGTACGGCGCACGAGCCACAACATGACCACCGTCAGTATGAGGAGCGTCATCGCCAACGTGCCGTGGACCCGCGCCACAGAGGAGATGTTGAGATCGAGCCGGGTCGCCCTGATCTTCGTACCGGGCACGTCACCCGAATGCGGGCCCGCACCGGTGACGACGGTGCCGGCGACGACAACGAGAGCGGTCACCGCGACCATCGCGCGCCCGACCCACACCAGCGCGGGTGCGACGACGGGCGCGGCGCGCGATCCATCGGGTGCAGACGCTCGACGATGGAGCACGAGCGCGTCAGCCAGGAGCACGATCGACACGAGGAAGTGGGCCATCACCCACGGCGGTGCGAGCAGCTCGTCGACCACGAGCGCGCCCAGCACGATCTGCACGATCAATCCGACCACGAGGCCCAACGAGAGCCAGACGAGGTCACGACGGCGCGGCGTGCGCACCAGCGAACCGAGCACGGCGACGATCACCGCCACCGACACGAGTCCTGTCACCATGCGGTTGACGAACTCGACCATCCCGTGGGCATCGTTGGCCCCCCGCGGCGCAAGGTGACCGGCCGAGCAGTTGGGCCATTGCGGGCACCCGAGCCCCGAGCCGGTCAGCCGCACCGCACCCCCGGTGACGATGATGAACGCGAGCGCGATCACGGCGACGAGCGTGATGCGCTGGTACGCGCGGGGCGTCAGTCGGGGCACGCGCATGATGGCGCATGCTAGGTGGTCGCCTCCGACACCGGCCGATCGTCTCGGGCGGGTCCGGGCCGCTAGCGTTGCACGGGGCGTCCGCCGACCGGCGGCGTGACATTCCGGAGCTTCGTGAAGCGCGTACCTCTCGTCATCCTGCTCGGTGGGGCTCTGGTCTCGGTCGCGATGGGCGCCGGCCTCGTCTACGCGGTCCAGCGCGACGTTCCCGCTCGTCCGGCGCGATCCCGATCTGCGCTCCGAAGCGCGACGACCCGTGTGCCGGCTGTCGTGCCCTCGAAGCCGGTACCGACCACGACGACGACCACCCCGCGTTCGCCGGAGCTCGGCAGCGGGCAGGCCGTCACCTTCGCGTTCGGTGGCGATGTGCACTTCGAAGGCGTGCTCCGCACCAAGCTCAACGCCGACCCGAGCACGGTGCTGGCACCCATCACGCCCGTGCTCTCCGGCGCCGACGTGGCGATGGTCAATCTCGAGACCGCGATCACCGATCGTGGCGCGCCGGAAGCAAAGGAGTTCCAGTTCCGGGCGCCCGGCGCTGCCTTCATCGCATTGCGCGACGCAGGCGTCGACGTAACGACGATGGCGAACAACCACGGTCGCGACTACGGCGCAGTGGGCTTTGACGACACCCTCGCCGCCAGCGCGTTCACCGGCTTTCCGGTCGTCGGCGTCGGGCACAACGCGGCCGAGGCCTACGCTCCGTACCGGCTCACCGCGAAAAGTCAGCGCATCGCGATCATCGGCGCGACTGACGTGATCGACAACAATCTCGTGGCATCGTGGACTGCAACCGACAGCCAGCCCGGCCTCGCATCCGCGAAGCTGCTCGACCGGCTCGTTGCCGCGGTGCAGGCCGCACGCGCCGACGCCGATACGGTTGTCGTCTACCTCCATTGGGGCGTCGAGGGCATCACGTGCCCGTCGCCGCGCCAACAGGAGCTCGCGCGGGCGCTGACTGCCGCGGGCGCCGACATCGTGGTCGGCAGTCACGCCCACCGCCAGGAGGGCGCGGGACGACTGGGCATCGCGTTCGTCAACTACGGGCTCGGCAACTTCGCGTTCTACAACGAGGCGGGACCGTCGGGCGTGTCCGGGGTGTTGCAGGTCACGATGACCGGCCACCGTGTTGACGCGTACGGATGGTTGCCCGCACGGATCAGCGGCGGTGTGCCCCAGCCGCTGGCGGGCCCTGCGGCCGACGCCGCGCTTGCGAGCTGGAACGACCTGCGGCCCTGCAGCGGGCTCGCGCCGTGATGCGTGGCGCTGCAGTTACTTCGGCGGACGGGCGTTGGCGCGCTGGCGACCGCGGATCGACGCGTCGAGCTGCACCTTGCGGAGCCGCACCGTGGACGGCGTCACCTCGACGCACTCGTTCTCCGCGATGAACTCGAGCGCCTGTTCCAGCGAGAGCGGCATGGGCGGCACGAGACGCACGGTGTTGTCGGACCCGGCGGCGCGCATGTTGGTCTGCTTCTTCTCTTTGGTGGGATTGACGTCCATCTCGTCGTTGCGGGCGTTCTCCCCCACGATCATTCCCTCGTAGACCTCCACACCCGGCCCCACGAACAGCTGACCCCGCTCCTGCAGGTTGAACAAGGAGTACGCGCTCGTCATCCCGCGGCGATCGGCCACGAGACTTCCGGACCGCCGGGTGCGCAGCTCACCGTGCCACGGCTCGTACCCCTCGAAGACGTGATGCAGGATGCCGGTGCCGCGCGTCTCGGTGAGGAACTCGGTGCGGAAGCCGATCAGCCCGCGGGCCGGAACGAGGTAGTCGAGCCGCACCCAGCCTGTGCCGTGGTTCACCATCTGCGCCATCCGCCCCTTGCGCAACGCGAGCAGCTGGGTGACGACACCGAGGTAGTCGTCGGGGATGTCGATGGCGAGCCGTTCGACGGGTTCGTGCACCTTGCCGTTGATCTCGCGAGTGACCACTTGCGGCTTGCCGACCGTGAGCTCGTATCCCTCGCGCCGCATCGTCTCGACCAACACCGCGAGCGCGAGCTCGCCGCGGCCCTGCACTTCCCACGTGTCGGGCCGTTCGGTGGGCAGCACCTTGATCGACACGTTGCCCACGAGCTCGGTCTCGAGCCGGCCTTCGAGCATCCGGGCCGTCAGCTTGTTGCCGTCCTGACCGGCGAGCGGCGACGTGTTGATGCCGATCGTCATCGAGAGACTGGGTTCGTCGACGTGCAGGACGGGCAGTGGCCGCGGATCGTCGACGTCGGCGAGCGTCTCGCCGATCGTCACGTCGGGCAGCCCCGCGATCGCGATGATCTCGCCCGGCCCGGCCGACTCGGCGTCGACGCGCTCGAGCGCTTCGGTGATGTAGAGCTCCGTGATCTTGACCGTCTCGACACCACCGTCGACCCGGCACCACGCGACCGGCTGGCCCTTGCGGATCGTGCCGTGGCGCACCCGGCAGAGCGCGAGCCGCCCGACGTACGGCGACGCGTCGAGATTGGTGACGAGCGCCTGGAGCGGATGACCCGTCTCGTACGTCGGCGCAGGGATGCGATCGAGCAACACCTCGAACAACGGCTTCAGCGCCAGATCGGTGGCCGACGTCGCGTCGCGCAGCTGCGGATCGTCGGCATCGAGCGAGGCGCGTCCAGCGCGGGCATTGCAATACACGATCGGAAAGTCGATCTGGTGCTCGTCGGCGTCGAGATCGAGAAACAGCTCCTCGACCTCGTGCACGACCTCGGCGATGCGGGCGTCGCTCCGGTCGACCTTGTTGACCACCAGCACGACCGGCAGCCGCGACTCGAGCGCCTTGCGCAACACGAAACGCGTCTGCGGCAACGGGCCTTCGCTCGCGTCGACGAGCAGCAGCACACCGTCGACCATCGTGAGGCCCCGCTCGACCTCGCCGCCAAAGTCCGCGTGGCCGGGCGTGTCGACGATGTTGACCTTCACGTCGCCGTAGTGCACGGCGGTGTTCTTGGCCAGGATCGTGATCCCCTTCTCGCGCTCGAGGTCGGTGGAATCCATCACCCGATCGGTGACGGCCTCGTGCGAGTGCGCGCCGAACGCGCCGGTTTGGCGCAGCATGGCGTCAACGAGGGTGGTCTTGCCGTGGTCGACGTGGGCCACGATCGCCACGTTGCGCAGATCCGTGCGCGCGGGCATCGGAAGCCTTTCGGGTACAGGAAGCGCGGTCTCCCAGGGGGAACGGGCGCGCTGGAAACCTCCATTCTACCGGCACTCATGGCCGGCACGGCCCACCCGGGCCAGAATGACCCGATGCAGCCCTACGACGAGCTCGGCCTCTTCCACGAGAACGCCGCCGAGGCCGGCCTCGCGTACGCCGGGCCACCGCTCGTTCGCCGCGAGGAGCTCGAGGTGGCGCCGGGTCAACAGGTGAGCGCGCTCGTGTGGGGCGACGGCCCGCCGGAGATGGTCCTGCTGCACGGCGGCGCGCAGAACGCCCACACCTGGGACACGGTGGCTCTCGCTTTGGAGCGACCGCTCGTGGCCATCGACCTGCCCGGCCACGGCCACTCGCAATGGCGCGCCGACCAGCACTACTGGCCGGCCGAGAACGCGGCTGCAATGGCGGTCGCGATCGCGCACTGGGCGCCCGACGCGCGCATGGTCGTCGGCATGTCGCTCGGCGGTCTCACCGCAATCGCGCTCGGGGCACGTCATCCCGAGCTGGTGCCGCGCCTCGTGCTCGTCGACGTGACACCCGGCGTCGACCGCGAGAAGGCGGCGCCGATTGCCGCGTTCATCGCGGGGCCCGAGTCGTTCGACACGTTCGACGAGATCCTGGCTCGCACCATCGCCTTCAATCCCACGCGCAGCGAGTCGTCGCTGCGGCGCGGGATTCTGCACAACGCGTACGAGCGCGACGACGGCACCTGGTCGTGGCGCTACGACCGCTTCCACCTCGCCGAGGACGACGCCATCCCCGACTTCGGTGGCCTGTGGGACGACGTGTCGAAGCTCGATATGCCGCTCATGCTCGTACGCGGCGCCGACTCCCCTGTTGTCGGTGATGAAGACGTGGCCGAGCTGGTGCGCCGTCAACCGGAGATGCGCGTGGAAGTCGTCGAGCAGTCGGGTCACAGCGTGCAGGGCGACCAGCCGATCGTGCTCGCACAGCTCCTCGAAGATTTCGTCGGCACGGACGAGGAGCTGCGAGCGTGAATCCGAAGGAGGAAGCGAGTGCGCGCGTCGGCGCCGAGTACGACGTGCG
>DASVIY010000269.1:0-2058 GCA_036386195.1 Acidimicrobiia bacterium
GCGCCACGGCATACGCCGCGGCAACCAACGATCCGATTCCGCAGCACACGAGCGGCGAGCTCGCGCCGCCCGTCTTCGCGGTGGTGCCGATCTGGGAGGCGATGGGCCAGTCGGTCGGTGCGGTCACACCGCCCGAGGTCATGATGAGCGTCCTGCACGGCGAGCAAGACATGCACTTTCACCAGCCCATCGTGCCGGGCATGGTGCTGCGTTCCACCGCCACGCCGATCGGTGTGCACGTGAAGCCCAGCGGCACGACCGTCGTCAGCCGCACCGAGACGCGCGACGCCTCCACTGGCGACCTCGTCAACGAGCAGTACTCGGTGACGTTCTTTCGCGGCGCGAGCGAGGGTAACGGCGGCGGCGAGGAGGCCCCCGCGCACAGGTTCACCGAATCGCTGCGCGCCGACGAACCGGTCGCCGCCGTCACGCAGCAGTTCGATATGGATCAGACGTACCGCTACTCCGACGCGTCGGGCGACATGGTGCCGATACACCTCGACGACGACCTCGCGAAATCGGTCGGACTGCCCGGAGTCATCATCCACGGTCTGTGCACGATGGCATTCATCAGCTGGGCCGCGATCGGCCAGCTCGCCGGTGGCGACCCAACTCGCTTGAAGCGACTTGCCGTGCGTTTCTCCAAGCCGGTGCTGCCCGGACAGACGATCACGACGCGGTTCTACGCCGCCGGAACACGCGACGGACGCGATGCCTTCGCGTTCGAGACCACCAACAGCGACGGGGACGTCGTCATCAAGGACGGCGTTGCCGAGGTCTCGACCTGAGTCGATCCCATGGTTGAGCGCGCCCACGTGCGACTGCGCCTCTTCGCTCGTGCGCGTGAGGCCGCAGGCACCGGGAGCGACGAACGCGAGGCGCACACGCTGGGCGAGCTCCTCGACGCGGCGCGCGCCGACTACCCGCCCGAGTTCGCGGCCGTGCTCGAAACGGCGCGCGTGTGGGTCAACGGCGATGAGCCGGCCGATGGCCGGTGCACCCGGTTGCACGACGGGGACGAGGTCGCCGTCCTGCCGCCGGTCAGCGGTGGGTGAGGCGGGCCCGGCACGGGAATCTCGAAGTCGGCACAGATAGCGGCAGTCCTGCCACTCAACGTAGAGGACGTTGACACAATGCGTACAGTGGGCCGATGCCGAATCACCGAGCGGCAGCGGCGGCGGTGACCCGAGGTCTCGCCGTCACGCTCGCGACTCTGGCGGTCGCGGTCCTGGCGCTCGACGTACATCGCTTCGGGCTCGCAGCCGGCCTTCTCGCGTTGGCGTTGGTCGCGCTTGCCGCGGTCGCGGTGACCACGCCCCCGATCGAGACCGGCCGCACCGCGGACTCGGGTCCGGTCGAGCGGCGTGCGACTCGTCGACAGCCTCCGACGGGCGCGCGCGCCGGCTGATCTCGGCGCAGCGCGAGTCCTCAGAGCAGCCGAAGCTTCCGAGCCCGCTCGAAGCGTGCGCCGACGTCGTCCCAGTTGACGACGTTCCAGAACGCTTCCACCCACTCCGCCTTCCGGTTCTGGTACTGCAAGTAGTACGCGTGCTCCCACATGTCGAGCACGAGCAACGGCGGTCCGCCCTGGCCGATGTTGCCCTGATGGTCGTACACCTGCTCGATGATGAGGCGTTGCGCCACCGGTTCCCAGCTCAGGGCCCCCCAACCGGAACCCTGCACGTTGATCGCGGCCGAGCTGAGCTGCGCTTTGAGCGCGTCGAACGAGCCGAGAGCGTCATCCACCGCCGCCGCGAGCTCGCCCATGGGCTTGCCCCCGCCGCCGGGTGACATGTTCATCCAGAACATCGAGTGCAACACGTGCCCGGACAGGTGAAATGCCAGGTTCTTCTCAAGTTGGTTGATCGATGCGAACTCGTCTGTTTCGCGGGCCTCCTCGAGCTTCTCGAGCGCTTGGTTGGCGCCCGCGACGTACGCCGCGTGGTGCTTGTCGTGGTGCAGCTCGAGTGTCTGCGCCGACACGTGCGGTTCGAGCGCGGCGTAGTCGTACAGGAGGTCGGGCAGGGTGTACTTCACCATCGGTCGCTCCGTTCTCGA
>DASVIY010000270.1:0-3674 GCA_036386195.1 Acidimicrobiia bacterium
CGAACGCGACGCCGGCCAGGATCACGAGGAAGTAGATCCCGTTGCCGCCACCCGGAAGATGCAACAGCCGCAACAGCCCCGCGCACGCGGAAAGCACGCCGAGCAACGCGATCGTGGCGCCGTTCATCGTGCCGCGCCGCACCTCGAGGAGGACGGCGCCGATCACCAGCGCGCCCACCAGCGCCGCGACCAACGGCGCATCGCCACTATGCGCGTTGTTGGGAAGCGCCTTGCCGGGGAGCCAGAACGGATACAGGAACGCGGCCGCGCCGACCAGCGTCATCAGCGTGTACACGAGCGCCGGCCGCGCCCTCGCGAACGCTGCCGACTGCAACGGCTCTCGTACGGAAACGGTCGTCGCGGTCATGCGCGCGTCATGGCCGTCTGGACCTCCTCCACCGTGAGGAAGGGGGGGAGCACGCGCAGGACCTGCGGGGCGAACAGCGAGCCGGCGAGGACGTCGCGGGCCGGTCCGTCGGCGACGACCTCGCCGTCGCCGAGCACGAGCGCGCGCGTCGCCGACCGGGTCGCGAGCTCGACGTCGTGCGTCGCGAGGACGACCGCACCTCCGTCGGCGGCGTGGGCGCGGACCGCGTGTTCGAGTGCCGTACGCGAGGGCGCGTCCATGCCCCGGGTCGGCTCGTCGAGCAGGAGCACGCCGGCGCCACCGACCGCGACCGCCGCGATCGCGACGCGCTGGCGCTCACCTCCGGAGAGACCGCGTGGATGATGCTCGGCGAGCGCTGTGAGGTGCAGCGCGTCGAGCCAGTGGTCGACCCGGCCGTCGTCGGGCCGGTCGAGGAGGCGCAGCGTCTGCTCGAGCTCGCGGCGAACGGTCGGCGCGAACAGCAGCGAGTTGGGGTCTTGGGGCACGTACGCGACGCGTGCCGGCCCGGCGACCGTGCCGGATTCGGGATCGATCAACCGGCTGAGCGCGCGTAGGAGGGTGGTCTTTCCCGAGCCGTTGCGACCCAGGAGCGCGACGACCTCTCCCGCGTGCACGGCCGTCGAGATGCCGTGCAATACCTGACGGCCGCCGAGCGCGACGTGCAGGTCGCGCGTCTCGAGCACCGGGTCGCCCGGCGTCGACGACGGATGCAGGTCGACTTCGCGCGGCACCAGCGAGAGCAGCTCGCGGTCGGCCGCGACGAACGCGCGCGCGTCGCGCACCGTGAGGGGCGGGGGCGTCCAGCCGAGGAGTGCGCCGAGCCGGGTGACGCTGGGCGCGCCCGGGTAGCCGGCGAGCGCGGCGCCGGGCGCGGCGGGCGCCGTGACCCGGCCGTTTGCAACGAGCGTGAGCCGGTCGGCGAGCGGTCCGGCGCGCTCCAAGCGGTGCTCGGCGAGCACGACGGTGGTGCCGAGGTCGGCATTGAGCCGGGCGACCGCCGCGAGCACGTCGTCGGCGCCCTGTGGGTCGAGTTGGGAGGTGGGTTCGTCGAGCACGAGCGCCGACGGTGCCGCGGCGAGGGCTCCCGCGATTGCGCATCGCTGGCGCTCGCCGCCCGAGAGCGTCGCGGGCGAGCGGTCGCGCAAGTGCGCGATGCCCAGGGCGTCGAGTGTCTCCTCGACGCGCCGGCGCATCGCGCCGGCCGGCATCGCCAGATTCTCGAGCACGAACGCGATGTCGGCTTCCACCTGGTCGACGACGAACTGCGCTTCGGGATCCTGCTGCACGAAGCCGATGACATCCGCAAGCTCGCGCGGTCGATGCGTTCGCGTGGAACGTCCGAACGTGATGACGTCGCCGGAAAACCGGCCGCCCGTCGAGTGCGGTACGAGCCCGTTCGCAGCGCGCAACAACGTGCTCTTGCCCGAACCTGACGCGCCGACAACAAGCAGGATCTCGCCCGGCGCGACGTCCAACCCGACATCGTCCAGCGCAAGCGCTCCATCCCGCGCGAGCGCCCCGTCCGGATACGCGAACGACACACCCACATACGCGATCGCACTCACGCCACAACCTCACGTTTGTGCGAAAGTGGTTCCTGGAGGGCGCGCTCAGTACCAAACGTTGAGAGTGCAAGCGCGGGACGGCGGACCATCGGCGCGAGCAGGGCGGCGATCGCGAGCGCGGGGAGCATGTGGAAGGCGGGCCAGGCCAACGGGCTCACGTTCCACGCGAGCGAGTCGTCGCCGGCCAGCGAGAGCAGCGCCAGCGCCACCGGCGCGGCGATCGTGACGCCCATCACGGCCAGGTCGGCGCCGGTGATCGGGCGTGGCCGGTAGCGGTCCCTTCGATGCGCCGTCGAGGCGAGCCAGAGGGCCGTGACCAGCAGAAATGCGCCCAGCGCGCCGAGCCCGACGGCGACGCCCCGGGCCTGGCCGACGAGCGCCACGAACGTGGCACCGAGCGCGAGCAGCGCGCCCAGCCCGCACCAGCCCGCCGCAATGTCGCGGCTCGATGCGCGCTCGTGCGCGAAGCCGCGCGAGTCCATCGACTCCGAGAGCGCGATGGCGCGCTCGAGCCCGCTCTCGAGAATCGGCACCACGAGACGAAGCATCCGGCCGCGGCGTACGACGCGCCCTCCGGTGCGGGCCCGATCGGCTTCGCGCACGGCGTTGATCGCGCCAATGGTCGAAGGGACGAACGCGAGCGCGATGACGAGCACGAGTCCGACTTCGTAGAACGCGCGCGGCGCAGACTGCACGAGCTCGTAATGCGACACCACTGCGTTGAACGCGGCGAACGCCGCGATCACACCGACCACCGCGAACCCTTCGGTCGCGGCTTGGAGCACCACCGGCAGCTCGACGGTGCCGCCGATGGTGAAACCACCGAGCATCGTCGGCACTGTGAAATGTGGAGTGGTGAAGAGCGCGTCGCCGAGCCCGTGCGCGGTGGTGACGGCAATCACGATACGCACGACCGCAAACACCAAACCCAGCATGAGCAGCAACGGGAACGCGCGTGCGAACGGCGTGTTGAGCGCATGCGTCTCCACCACGAGCGCGGCGACACCGATGACGAGGGCCACGTACACCGGACTGGGCGCGAGTTGCACCGCGGCGGCGGCCGCGATCGCCCAGACGAGCCACGTGACGGCGTGCCACGTCCGGCGGGTTGCTCGTGGACTGCTCACCCCAATAAGGTGCGCAGCTGAGAGCAGTCGCGCGCAACCCGGACGTTGGGCGCGGTCCGGTCCCGGCTTCGGCCGGTGCCGGGCGGGGGAAGTCGGTGCAAGTCCGACGCTGACCCGCAACTGTAAGCAGCGATGACCGGCGAGCTTGCTGGTCAGGGCTGCGAGCCAGGATGCCTGCCGCTCTCCGCCGGGCCACCGGCGTCCCGTTGTGATGCCGCCTCCGGGCGGCCGAGTCGGCCCTCGTGGAACGGGGCCAACGGAGGCACCATGGCATACCGCCGTTCAATCTCCGCGTGTTTCGGCGCGCTCGCGTGCGTCGTCGGACTGGTCGTCGCCACCCCCGCGGGCGCAAAGTCGTCCGACAATGCGCCCGCTGCCGCCAAGGCAGTCGCGTGGCTCGACACCCAACAGCAGGCCGACGGCGGCTTCGAGGTGTCCGGGTTCGCCGGCTTCGAGACGCCTGACGCGGTGCTCGCGATCGCGGAGCAGGCCCAGGCCGGTGCCACGTGGAGCACGAGTGAAGCGCTCGCCGCGGTGCAGGCCACCACGAACGCGACCGGCAAGACACCACTCGACGCGCTCGACGACCTCGCC
>DASVIY010000271.1:0-6310 GCA_036386195.1 Acidimicrobiia bacterium
CGGGGCGTCCCGCGCGCTTCGGGTACAGCACGTCGACGTATGCGTCGGGACGTTCACGCAGGACCGTCCGGTCGGCCTCCACGATGAACGGGAGGTTGCGGTACAGCTCGAGGTGGTGAAGCCCGAACCCGAGCACGAACACCTCACCGCCGATCTCTTCGCCCACATAGCGCACCTCGGTGGGCACGATGCGACGCGCCGAGCGATCGAGCAGCGTGCACACCTCGACGCGACGCGGTGACCGCTCCTCGAGATGGCGACGCAAGTACGCGAGTGTGAGGCCGGTGTCGACCATGTCCTCGACGATGATGACGTCACGGCCGGTGACGTCGATGTCGACATCCTTGAGGATTCGCACTCGACCCGAGTCGGGTGCGTAACGCGAGATCGCCATGAAGTCGAACTGCACGTCGATGTCGTTGATCGCGCGCGCGAGGTCGGCGAGAAAGATCAGCGCGCCCTTCATCACACCGACGAGCAACACGCCATCGGGATGATCGCGGCTGATCTCACGGCCGAGGCGCGCGACGGTCGCCTGCAGACCGGCACGATCGCGCAGGACGGGAGGCGCGCTGACCAGTGGCGCGGGCGTATCGGTCACTCGGAGAGCGACTCGTGCACCGCGCGGCGGAGCGACACTCCTCGCATGTTGGCACCGAGCCGGGCCAGCTCCGCAAGATCTTCCTGAGCCCGGCTGCGCGCGTCGGGATTGCGCTGACGAAGATACGGCAGCAGCACCTGACGGAAGAGCACCGCCTCTCGCTCTGCGAACGTCTTGTACATCCGCAGATGCCGGGCTCCGATGCCGTGGGCCGCGAATCCGGCCGCGAGCCGCGACACGGCGAGGCCCTCCTCGTCGAAGAGCACCCGGTCTCCCGCTCCGGCCGCGGGCACCAGCAGGCCGAACGACTCGAGCTCTGCGATCGCGGCATCGTCGAGGCCCGTTGCCTTGGCCAGCTCGCTGCGCGTCAGGCTCACGCCCCCCTCCAGCGTCCGGGTCGTGACCGGCTCGTCGGGTTCGCGCTCGGCTTCGGCGAGCGGCAACGTCGGCACGTCGAACAGCGCCGTGCGAACCTCGGCGCGCTTCGCCGTCTTCCCCGTCTTCTTTCGTCCCTTGCGACCGCTCGCCGGCTTCTCGGTGGTGCTCTCGTCCACGGGGTCGGCCGGGATCTCACCAGGCCCGACTTCGTCGAGACGTTCCTTGATCACCTTCAGGGGCAGGAAGTGCTCCTGTTGTTGGAACAGGATCCAGCGCAGGCGGGCGAGGTCACCCGAATAGAACTTGCGGTAGCCCGAAGCCGTGCGTTCGGGATCGACGAGTCCCTGGCTCTCGAGAAACCGGATCTTCGAGATCGTGATATCGGGAAACTCCTCCTGGAGCTGCGAGAGGACCTCACCGATCGACAGGTGCGCACCGGACTCGCTCATTCGGCGTCCTCGAGCGCGCCGCCTTGCAAGAACGTCAGGACGAACCTGCCCACCTGAAGATCGTCGCCCTGGTGCAACGGCGCGACCTCGACCCGATCGTGGCCGATGTAGGTGCCGTTGAGTGACCCGACGTCGCGGACCTGGTAGCCGCCGCCGATCCGCTCCACCACCGCGTGACGCCGCGAGACGGTGATGTCGTCGAGGAAGATGTCGGAGTCGGGGTGGCGGCCGACCGTCGTGGCGTCGCGCTCGAGGAGATAGCGGCTCCCGGCATTGGGGCCCCGGCGCACGAGCAACACGCCCACGCCCTCGGGGAGCCCGCCCAGGAGCTCGCCGAACTCGTCCTCGAGCTCGAGCCGGTCCTCGATCGCCGCGATGCTCAGCGTCTCCTCGTCACCGCCGAGGGACGCCCCGCAAGAGGAACAGAAGTTGGCTCCTTGCGGGTTCTGGTGGCCGCACCGGTGACAGATCATCCCGAGAGGGTATCGACGCCCGGTTCAGGCGGCAATGCACAGTCGACCTCAACTGAAGGTCGAGTGCCCACCTGGAGGTTACTCCTCCTCGACGAGCCGGCGGTACGCGGCGGCGTCCATCAGGGCCTCCACCTCGGCGGGATCCGCCATCTCGACCACGAAGATCCATCCCCCACCGTACGGCTCCTGGTTGAGCTGCTCGGGCGCGTCGCCCAGCGCGTCGTTGACCTCCACCACCCGGCCCGACACCGGCGCGTAGATCTCCGACACCGACTTCGTCGACTCCACCTCCGCACAGCTCGCGCCGGCGATCACCTCCAACCCCACATCGGGCAGATCCACATACACCACGTCCCCCAACGCGTCCTGCGCAAAATCCGTAATCCCGACCCGCGCCCGCGCCCCCTCGCCCTTCACCCACTCATGCTCCGACGAATACCGCAACCCCTCCGGAAACTCCATTCAACAAAGCCCTTCTCTCCGTGAAACAAGCGGTGGGCGAAGCCCAAGACACGCAACGCGCCGGCTTGTTGCACAACAAAACGACCGGCGCATCCTACGCGCCGACCGGCCGCACGACGTTCCCCGCGACGAACGCGGAGCGGACGAGCGCAGCGAGGCCGGAACCATGGAGGCCGCCGAAGAGCGACTTGGGGCAGGAGCCGAAGGCGCCGCCCCACTGGAGCGATGAGGTGGTCGCAATGGTTCCGGCCGCCGCGCGACGCAACTCGCGCAGCCGCAACTCGCGCGCAGCCGCTACCGCAACACCTGGCGGATGCGCCGGGCGTACTCCTGCGCGAGATGGCGCGCTTCCTTGTCGCTGCCGGCTTCGGCCCACACGTGCGTGAGCGCTTCGGAAGGATCCGGAAGCACGAGCGCCCACCCGTCCTCGTCGACCAGCTTCACGCCGTCGACCAGCACCAGCTCGCGGTCTTTCGCGGCGTGCTCGACGATCTCGCGCATCACCGCGCCTTTGCGCTCCCACGGGGTCACGACCGTCTCGTGAGCGACGTGTACCCGCGGGAGCCCTCGCACCACCGTGGACAGCTTCATGCCCGTGGCACACAGCAGGTCGAGGAGCTTGGCCAGCGTCGCGGTGGCGTCGTACGCAGGAAGGAAATCGGGCCAGATGAAGCCCCCCTCTTGGGACGCCGCGAAGTCGACACCGCCGTGCGATGCCACCTCCATGAGACTCGCGGCTGCGAGCTTCGCCCACACGATGGTCGCGTCGTGCTCGCGGGCGATGCGTTCAGCTTCGCGGCTCACGGCGACTGGCAGCGCGATCGAAGCGTTGGGAAGCACCGTGCTCACCAAGGTGACGAGCGCGAGCAGTGCCTGCTCGGAGTCGAGCACGTGTCCTTCGTCGTCGATGATCACGGCGGTCTCGCCGTCGGGATCGAGCACCATGCCCAGGGCGCTCCCCGAAGCGCGGACGAGATCGGCGAGCCGTTCGACGCGTTGCTTGGGTGCTTCGAGCATGCCCGTCGCGCCCTGGGTCGCGGCGTACGGATTCACCGCGAGCACCTCGGCTCCGATCTTCGCGAGCACGGACGGCATCACGATCGATGCGGCCCCGAAGGTGAAATCGAGCACGACCTTGAACGCGCGCTCGCGCAAGGCCTCCGCGTTCACCGTGCGCTCCAGCGCGGCCGTGTAGAACGCAATCGAGCGCGGTGGGAAGACGATGTCACCGATATCGCCGGCAAATGCCCGTCGATAGTCTTCGCGTGAGAGCAACCGTTCGATCTTGCGCTGCATCGACTCGTCGATGTCTCGGCCGTCGTCGTCGAAGATACGGATCTCGACCGAGTCGGGGTCGCCGGGAGCGAGCCGCACCGTGATCCCGCCCCTCGCCTCGCCGTTGCGCACTTGGAACCGGGTGAGCGGCACACTCGCCAGCTCCACGTCCTCGACGTTCGCGCCCGACAGGTTGAGCCCACCGATGATGGCGCGCTTCAACGCGCGCGCGATGCGGCTGGTGTCGCGGCTCGTCGTGACGGTCGAGCCTTTCTTCAGCGCCGTGCCGTAGGCCATCGCGAGCCGCACCGCGACCTCGGGGGTGATGTCGACGTTGGCAAGGCCTTGCACACCTCGCCCCCCAAAGAGGGTTCGAGCACCGCGGCTCTCCCACACGATCGACGAGTTGACGACGGCGCCCGCCTCCACCGTCTTGAACGGATAAACCTTGACACCCGGGTTGATCACGGCGTGCTCCCCCACGAAGCACTCGTCACCGACCACGACGCCTTCCTCGATGCGCGCATTGCCGCGCAGGTCGGTGGAACGCCCGATCACACAGCCACGCAGGCGTGTCGCACTCCCGACGTACACGTGGTCGTGACAGACGGCGCGCTCGAGGAACGCATCGTGCTTGACGACCACGTCGGTGCCGAGCACGGTGTACTCGCGCAGGTGCGCACCGGCCTCGATCCGGCAGTTGTCGCCGATCACCACCGGACCTTCGATGCGGGCGTCGGGATCGACGTCGGCGTCCTCGCCGAGCCAGATTCCGTCGCCCATCTCGAAGCCACCGATTTCGACATCGACGCGGTGGTCGAGCACGTCGCTGTGGGCCCGCAGGTACGACTCGAGGGTGCCGACGTCCTCCCAGTACCCGTCGACGATCTCGCCGTGCAGCTTCAGGCCCTTCGCAAGCACCGCCGGGAACACGTCGCCCGAGAAGTCGACCACAAAGTTGTCGGGAATGAAGTCGAACACGTCGGGCTCGAGCACGTAGATGCCGGTGTTGATGGTGTCGGAGAACACCTGGCCCCATGTGGGCTTCTCGAGGAAACGCTCGATCGTGCCGTCGGCGTGCGTGATCACGATGCCGAACTCGAGTGGATTCTCGACCCGCTTCAGCGCGATCGAGCCGAACGCACCGGCGTCGCGGTGCGCCTTGACGAACGCGCCGAGGTCGATGTCGGTGAGCACGTCACCGGAGATGACGAGAAACGTGTCGTCGAGCTCGGCCGACGCGTTGCGCACGGATCCGGCCGTGCCGAGCGGCGACTCGTCGGTCGCGTACCGCATGCGCACACCGAAGTCGGAGCCGTCGCCGAAATAGTTCCTGATCTGGTTGGCGAGGAACGCGACCGTGACCACGATGTCGTCGAAGCCGTGCTGTGCAAGCAGCCGCACGATGTGCTCCATCATCGGCCGGTTGACGAGCGACATCATGGGCTTGGGCTGATTGCTGGTGAGCGGACGCAGGCGGGTGCCTTCGCCGCCGGCCAGGATGACGGCCTTCATGCGGAAACTCCTTCAGCGCGTGCCTGACGCCCGTCGCGCAGCGCGCGGCGCGCGAGCGGCAGGTACAAGGCGGCGGCGTAGTAACTGAGCACCAGGCCCCCGATCGTAAAGCCCCACGTGACCAAGAACAGGAGATCGTGGCCCGTGCTGGTGGAATCGAGCAACAAGAAGCACGGGAGGGCGACCATCAGGGCGAGCGCGCCGGCCTTCCCGCTCCATTGCACCTCCATACGGCTGCCGCCCGCAGCGGCCAGCGCGAGCACCACCACGCTGACCACGACCTCGCGGCCGAGCACCAGCACACCCACCCAGATCGGGATGCTGCCGTTGACGAGCAGGGCCACTGCGGCCGCCACGAGCAGCACACGATCTGCGACCGGGTCAATGACTTTGCCGAGCGTGCTGCCCTGGTCGAAGTGCCGCGCGATGTAGCCGTCGACCCAGTCGGTGGCCCCGAGCGCGCCCAGGAGCACGGCGGCCGCGACCAGATCATCACGACCGAGCAGCAACCAGAGAAACACCGGCACGCACAACAACCGGACCAGTGTGATCACGTTGGGAACGGTGAGGATCCGCGAATCCTTCGCTCGCGCCTCATCGGACATGTCCACGATGGTACGTCGGTGCCTACTCGATGTCGTGTTGCACCGCGGCGCGACCGGTGAGGACGGGGCTGATGTGCTCGGCGATCAGCGCACGATGCACGGGGTGGTCGCGATAGACGAGATAGTCGTCGACACTGTCGAAGTCGGCCACGATCACCACGTTGTGGTTGCCTTCGTTCACACCCGCGTCCGTACCGACCGTGTACGAGCGGATCTCGGGAATCTGACCGGGCAATGCGCGCAGGGCGTCTACGATGGTCTGCTGCTGCTCTGCCGTCGTGCCGTCGACCCACGACAACATCACCACGTGGCGGAAGCTCACAGCAGCCCCGCGTAGCTCCCACCGTCGACCGCGATGGCCGAGCCGGTGATATAGCGCGCGTGCTCGGAACACACGAACGCGGCGACCGCGCCAAAGTCGGCGGGCTCGCCGATCGCGCCCGCCGGTACGGTCGCGGCGAGCTCGTCGATGCTGCCGCCGGCCGCGATCCGTTCGGTCGCGTGCAGACCGGGCTGCAGCGAGTTCACGGTCACGCCGTCGCCCGCCACTTC
>DASVIY010000272.1:0-3502 GCA_036386195.1 Acidimicrobiia bacterium
CAGAAGGCCTTCAGGAGCTCATCGGTCAGAGGCGAGCCCGGATTGCACACGACGAACGCAGCAACGTCTTCGCCGAGCACGTCGTGCGGCACGCCGACGACCGCGACCTCACGCACTGCAGGATGCTCGAGGATCGCGGCCTCGACCTCGGTCGCGTAGATGTTGTTGCCACCGCGGATGATCATGTCCTTCTTGCGGCCGACGATGTAGAGATAGCCGTCTTCATCGAGGTAGCCGAGGTCGCCGCTGCGCAGCCAGCCGTCAGTGGTCCATGTGCTCGCGGTGGCGGCGTCGTCCTTGTAGTACTCGCGCTGCTTGCCCGGCATTCGGGTGAAGATCTCGCCCACCTCGCGCGGCGCGCAGTCGTCGCCGGCTTCGTCGACGATCTTGGTCTCCGTCGGTGGAATCGCTTTGCCGACCGAACCGACCCGCTTCGCGACCTCGGCACCGGGCATGACGATGAACGCGGCGCCGGCCTCCGTCATGCCGTAGGAGTTGGAGACGACCGCGTCGGGCAGACGTGCTTGGAGCGCGAGCTGGGTCGCGGGTGCGACCGGCGCACTGCCGATCGACACCATCGCCAGACTCGACAGGTCGCGGCGCTCGAAATCGGGATGCGCGACGATCAGCTCGGCCATGGCGGGCACGATCAGTGTCATGGCCGGACGGTCACGTTCGACGATCTCCAACCAGCGGCCGGCGTCGAACTTCGGCAGGTAGATCGCGGTGAGTCCCAACTTCATCGGGTTGTAGATGAACGCGATGCCCGCGAACGTGAAGAGCGGCGCGCCGTGCAGCCAACTGTCGCCCGTCCAGTTGGGCACCATGTTGGGAATCGTGCCGACATTGCGGTGCCGTACCGCGACTCCCTTGGGCAGGCCGGTGGTGCCCGAGGTGTACATGATGTCGGCGAGGTCATCGAGCGCGACGGTCACCTGGTAGTCACTGCGGTCGGCCCGGAGCACGTCGTGCCAGCCGACGGCGGCGTCGGACGGGCCCTCGACACTGACAAGGAGCTCGAGTGACGGCACCTTGGCGCGAATCTCGCGCAAGGTGGGGAGCAGCGCGTCACAAGTGATCGCCCCGCGAATCTCCGCGTGGCCGAGAATGGCGGTGAGCTCGCGCGCCGTGAGCCTGACGTTGCCGGGTACGGCGACCGCACCGGCCTTGTGCACCGCGGCGTACGCGACGATCCAGCGCAACGGGTACTCGCTCGGCATGTACACCGACACGCGGTCGCCGTGCTCGATGCCCCGGGCGGTAAGGCCGCGCGCCAGCTGGTTGGACTGCTCGTCCCACTCGCGAAACGTGATCTGCTCGTCGTTGTCGAGATCGCGGTACGCGACCTCGTCGGGCCAGCGCCCGGCCATGAACCGGAGCTGATCCTCTTGGAGCTCGCCCGGGGCATCGGGTCGCATCGCAGCCATCACGCTCAGAGCCCGAAGCCCATCTTGGGAATCTTGCGGCTATAGGGGCCGGGGAAGAGGTCGTCCTTCTTGGCGACGAGCTCCTCGGCGGTCCAGCGTTCGCCCTTGGCCAGCTCGCTGCCGACCGTCCAGCCCTCCATGCGGTACACGTGATCGGCCCACGCGATCAGCACCTGGCCGCTCACGTCGGCGGCTTCGGGACTCGCGAGGAACCCGACCACGGGCGCGATGTTGTCGGGATGCCACTGGTCGAACTCGCCCTCCAATGCGCTCATGTAGTCGACGGCGCCGGGAACCGTGTCGGTGAGACGTGTGCGCGCCCGGGGGGCGACACAGTTGACGGTCACGCCGTACTTCTTGAGCTCACGCGCCATCACGATCGTCAGTGACGCGATGCCGGCCTTTGCGGCGGCGTAGTTGCTCTGGCCGGCTTGGCCGAAGAGGCCCGACTCGCTCGCGGTGTTGACGATCCGCCCGTAGACCGCGTCGCCGGCCTTGGCGCGGTCGCGCCAGTACTTGGCCGCGAAGTGCGAGGGCGCGAAGTGGCCCTTCAGATGCACCGTGATGACGGCGTCGAACTCGGCCTCGGTCATGTTGAAGCTCATCCCGTCGCGCAGGATGCCGGCGTTGTTGACCAGCACGTTGAGATCGCCGTAGTTGTCGATCGCCTGACCGACGAGGCGCTCGGCGCCGTGCCACGTGGCGACGTCGTCGTAGTTGGCGATCGCGGTGCCGCCGGCAGCCGCGATCTCGTCGACGACCTGCTGCGCCGGCGTGGTGTCGTGACCGTCACCTTCGCGGGCGACGCCGAGGTCGTTGACGACGACCTGCGCGCCCTCGGACGCGAGCAGCATCGCTTCGCCCCGCCCGATCCCGCGGCCGGCGCCGGTGACGATGGCAACCTTGCCGACGAGAAGACCAGCCATACAGTTTCTCCCTGCTCGCCGGGACCGGATTCTCCGGGGTGGCTGCGGCGGGCAACACTACCGACACGTGTGTCAGTTTCCATAACGGGAGGGTTTGCTCGCGTGCTGATCGATCTCCACGCGCACACGTCGCCGCGCTCGTCGTGCAGCCGCACGACGCTCGAGGAGCTTGTCGCGACCGCCCGCGCCCGCGCGCTCGACGCGCTCTGCATCACCGAGCACGACGTGATGTGGCCCGACGACGAGCTGGCCGACGCCTCACGCATGCTCGATTTCCCGTTGATTCCCGGCGTCGAGCTGTCCACCGACGTCGGCCATGTGCTGGCGTTCGGTCCGTTGTCGAAGGCGTTGTGGCGCAGCTACCGGTTCGACGAGCTGCTCGAAGAGGTCGAGCACAGTGACACCGCGCTGGTGCTGCCGCACCCCGTTCGCAACACCGCGGGGGCGCGGGCGTTACGCGGCGGACGGATCGCGCCGACGCCGGCGCAGGTCGCAACGACGGCACCATGGAGCGCCGTGCATGCGATCGAAGTGGCAAGCACGCAGACGACGGCCGTCGAGCACGCGCTCACGGCCGCAGCGCTCGAGGTCGTGCCGCGGCCGGCCGTCGGCGCGAGCGACGCACACGCGCCCGGCCGGGCCGGCGCCTACGCGACCCGGATCGACGGCACAGTGCACACCGCACGCGAGCTGGCCGCCGAGATCCGCGCCGGCCATGTGCGTCCCGTGGCGATCAGTGACCAGCCTGCGGGCGACTAGCGCGCGGCCTGCACCGGCCGCGCTCCGTTCCGGGCAGAGTTTTCGACCGTAGCGGTCGATAACTCATTTCAGAAGCCGGGAGGTACGATGGCGGCTCCACGAACCAGGGAGCACGTCATGGGCGACGCAGTCATCGTTTCCGCTGTCCGTACCGCGATCGGCACCGCGCGCAAGGGCACGCTCGTCGATGTGAGCGCGTTCGATCTCGGGAGAGAAGCGCTCGGCGAGGCCTTGAAGCGCTCGGGGATCCCCGGTGACGACGTCGACGACATCCAGCTCGGCGAAGTGATGCAAGGCGGCGGCGACATCGCCCGGTACGCCGCCGTCGAGCTCGGCCTCACGCACGTGCCCGGCGTCGCGACCCAGCGTCACTGCGCGTCGGGCATGGCC
>DASVIY010000273.1:0-10117 GCA_036386195.1 Acidimicrobiia bacterium
GCGCCGGCCTTGACGAACGCCTCGGCGATCGCGCGGCCGATGCCGCGGGTGCCGCCGGTGACCAGCGCGACCTTCCCGTCGAGACGGAAGATGGTGGCGGGATCGAAGCTCACGGCCGCACGCTAGAGGTAGAGGCCGGTCTGGTCTTCCTGGCGCTTCGACGCGACCGCGTGCACGTCTCGCTCGCGCAGGATCAGGTACTCGTCGCCGCGAATCTCGACCTCGTACCCGGCGTCGGGGGCGAAGAGCACGAGGTCACCCTCCTCGACGTTGCGCACGGTCGGCCCGACGGCCACGACCTCGGCCCACGCGAGCCGGCGTTCCACGTTGGCCGTCGCCGGGATGAGGATGCCGGAGCGTGACTTGTGCTCCCCCAGCTCCTTCGACGGCAGCGCGAGCAACCGGTCGGCGGTCATGTGGATCGAGGGCTTGTCGTCGCGGTCGGAGATGTCGGGCGCTTCGGGCACGTCAGGAGGTTACTGCCGCCGCCGCAACGCGCTGACTCCGGGCGCGGCCGGACCCGCGGCTAGATTCCGGCCGTGTCCACGTCTCCTGACGCCGCGGTCGACGCGCCGATTTTGAGCTCCCGGCTCCAGCGCGTTGCGGGCACCGCACGGGCGTACTTCATGCTCACGAAGCCCCGCGTCATCGAGTTGCTGCTCGTCACGACCGTTCCCGCGATGGTGCTCGCCGCCGGGAAGATGCCGTCGCTGGAGTTGATCCTCGCCGTGCTGCTCGGTGGCGCGCTCGCCGCCGGTGGCGCCAACACGATCAACTGCTGGATCGAACGCGACAGAGACCAGCTGATGCGGCGCACGCATCACCGACCGCTCCCCCGCGGTGAGATCGCGCCCCACCACGCGTTGGTCTTCGGCGTGTTGCTCGAGGCCGCCGCGTTCGGATGGCTGTGGTCGACGGCCAACCTGTTGAGCGCGGCCCTCGCAGTGAGCGCCATGTTGTTCTACGTCTTCGTGTACACGATCTGGCTGAAGCCCCGCAGCACGCACAACATCGTGATCGGCGGCGCGGCCGGTGCGGTGCCCGTGCTCGTGGGCTGGGCTGCCGTGACCGGTGACCTTGCCGCGCCCGCGTGGGTGATGTTCGCGATCGTGTTCTGCTGGACACCGCCGCACTTCTGGGCGCTCGCGTTGCGATACCGCGACGACTACGCCGCCGCCGGCATCCCGATGCTCCCGGTTGTGAAGGGGACAGCGGCGACGGCCCGGCAGATCGTCGTGTACTCCGGCGTCGTCGTCGCGGTCACGTTGTTGCTCTTCGGTGTCGAACCGATGGGCCTCGTGTACTTCGTCACCGCGGTCGGCCTGGGTGGAGCGTTCATCTGGCAGGCAGTACGCCTCGCTCACGACGCCACGCCGCAGCGCGCGATCAAGCTGTTCATGTACTCCAACACATACCTGGCGCTGTTGTTCGCCGCCATTGCCGTCGACACGCTCATCCGCCACGCCACCTGAGGCGACACCTCCGCGGCGCGGTTCTGGCCGGCGGACGGCGCTCGTCGCCGGATTGCTGGTGCTGCTCATCGCCGTTGGAGGCGTGGTCTACGCCGTCAGCACCAACGGCGGTACCGCCGCGACGACGCGCGACCCTCGCGAGTCGCAGGTCGCCACACCCGGCGTCGCCAGTGTCGGCAAGGACGCCCCCGCCTTCGACCTGCGCACGCTCGACGGCAAGCGGGTGCAACTCGCGGCGCTCCGGGGCCGGCCGGTGATCGTGAACTTCTGGGCGTCGTGGTGCGCGCCGTGTCGCCAGGAGTTCCCGCTCCTCAAGGACGCGCTGGCGAAATACCGCAAGGACCGGCTCGCGGTGGTCGGCGTCGTCTATCAGGACATCCCCGGCGATGCCCGCGCGTTCGCGAAGCAGATGAAGGCCACCTGGCCCCTCGGTGTCGACGGTGACCGCAGCACCGCGCTGGCGTACGGGGTGCGCGCGATCCCGCAGACGTTCTTCATCACACCGAACGGGGTTATCAACCAGCGGATCTTCGGGTTGCGTTCGGCCGAAGGGCTCGACCGCGAGATCGACCGCATCGTGCCCGCGAAGACCACGCCGACGAGCCGCGGTCGGTAGTCGCTAGTCCTCCCAGCGGAAGAAGCGGATTGCGAGCAGCGGCGCGCCGATGGCCCACACGACGAGCACCAGCAATGCTCCGGTCGGAAACGCGGCGCGCGCGTTGAGCACGACGCGCACGCTCTCCGACAGCGCGGCGGCGGGAAGCAGCTTGGCGATGGCTTGCAGCCCGCCGGGCAGCTTGTACAAGGGGTATGCCATCCCGCCGAGAAAGAGCAGCACGAGGAACAGGCCGTTGGTGATCGCGAGATTGGCTTCGGCCCGCAGCGTGCCCGCGAGCAACATGCCGATGCCCGCGAACGCGACAGTGCCCACCAGCAGCACGCCGATCGCCGGCACGATCCGCCATGTGAGGTCCCAGCCGAGCGCGACACCGGTCGCGAGGATGATGACCGCCTGTACGACTTCGATCACGAGCACGTTGGCCGTCTTCGCCGCAAGCAGCCCGTCGCGCGCCAGCGGTGTCGACCCGAGGCGCTTGAGCACGCCGTAGCGCCGCTCGAAGCCGGTCGCGATGCCGAGGCTCACCATCGCGGTGGACATCACCGCGAGCGCGAGCACTCCCGGCACGAGGAAATCGACCGGGTTCTTGATGTTGCTGATCGTGTCGACTTGCGAGAAGAAGATCAGGATGCCGATGGGGATCCCGATCGCGACGAGCAGGGCCTCGCCTTGACGGATGGTGAGCGTCAGCTCGATTCGGGTCTGGGCGCGCACCGCCGCCGCCCTCATGACGCGCTCTCGTCGGTGAGCCGCAGGAACACGTCCTCCAGTGAGCGCCGGCCCGCCTGGAGCTCGCCGAGGGCGACGTGGTGATCGCGCAACCAGCCGGCGAGGTCCGCGACCAGGTCGGGGGTGCCGGGCGCGGCAATGCGGTACTCACCGGGCCGCGGCTCGACCACCGCGCCGGCACCGAGGTGCAGCGCACCCGCCAGCGCGAGCACGTCGAGCCCCGGCGTGGCGGAGAAGCGTGTGTCGTCACCGGCGCCCCGGGTGGTGAGCTCGGCGGGTGATCCCTCGATGACGATGCGGCCGTGATCGATGATCGCGATGCGGTCGCACAATTGCTCCGCTTCGTCCATGCCGTGGGTCGTGAGCACGACGGTGACTCCGTTGTCGCGCAGCCCGCGGATGAGCGCCCATGTGCTGACCCGCGCGTGCGGGTCCATGCCTGCGGTCGGCTCGTCGAGGAACACCAGCGACGGACGTCCGATCAACGCCAGCGCGAGCGACAGCCGTTGCTGCTGCCCGCCGGACAGGCGTCGCACCACCGTGCGCTCTTTGTCGCGCAGCCCCACGACGTCGAGCAACCGGTCGGGGTCGTCGGGATCGTCGTAATACGACGCGAAGAGCCGCAGCGCCTCGAGCGGCCGGATCCCCGGGTACAGGCCGCCGGATTGGAGCATGACGCCGATCCGGTCGCGCAACTGCGCGCCGTCGCGCCACGGATCGAGCCCGAGCACTCTCGCAGCGCCCGCATCGGGACGGCGGTAGCCCTCGAGGATCTCGACCGTGGTGGTCTTCCCCGCGCCATTGGGGCCGAGCAGGCCGAAGACCTCGCCCGGCGCGATGTGCAGCGAGATGCCGTCGACGGCACGGGTCTCGCCGTAGTGCTTGCGAAGGTCGGCGACATCGATCGCGAGCGCCGCCGTGGTCATCGCGGGCGAGCCTAGCGAAGCCCGGTCGCGGTCCCCCGACGCGGCTCGCGTGCCACGCGCCGGACAGAATGGACGGGCATGGAATGGCAGTACCTCCTCCTCATGGGCATGTGCGCAGTCGTCACGCTGCCGCTCGAGCTCGTGCTCGGCGCTCGGGTCTGGAGCCGCCCACGACGACTGCTCTACGCGCTCGTGCCGCCGGTGATCGTGTTCTACCTTTGGGACGTCGTTGCGATCGCGCGCGGCGACTGGTCGTTCAACTCGCGCTACGTCACCGGCGCGCGTCTTCCGGGCGACGTACCGGTGGAGGAGCTCGCGTTCTTCGTGGTCGTCCCGATCTGCGGCCTCCTCACGCTCGAAGCCGTCCGCCGCATCCTCGACCGCGCGGCCCGGTGACGTGCTGATGCGGGAGTACACCGTCGCCGCACTCGCGAGTGTGGTCGCCGTCGTGCTGCTGGAGCGCTACTGGTTGCGCACGGGGCTCTTGCGCACCCGCGCCTACTGGCTTGCGATGGCGATCTCCTACGGGTTCATGATCGCCGTGAACGGGTGGCTCACGAAGCTCTCGGCGCCGATCGTGCTGTATGACGAGCGGCGCACGACCGGCTGGCGCTTCCCGTGGGACATCCCGGTCGAGGACTACCTCTTCGCGTTCACGCTGCTCACCTTGACCATGTTGCTGTGGGAGCACTACGGGCCATCACCGGCCGACGGCGCGGGGCTACGCTCCGACGAGTCCGAGCGAGCCGGGAGACGCCCGTGAAGGACGCGCTGGTCGTGGTGGCAGCTCTCGTGGTGATGGAGCCGTTCGCCGCGTTGACGCACCGGTTCGTGATGCACGGCTTCGGCATGGGGTGGCATCGCAGTCACCATGAGCCACCGCGCGCCCGCTTCGAGGCCAACGACCTGTTCCCGGTGACGTTCGCCGCGGCAACGATTCTGGTGCTCGTCATCGGCGTCTACGCGGGTGGTCCCGCCGTGCTCGTGCCCATCGGGATCGGCGTGACCGCGTACGGCGCCGCGTACCTCTTGGTGCACGAGGTGATCATTCACCGGCGTGTGCGCGTCGTGCCGGTGCCCGACCGGGTCGGCCGCTGCCTCCGCGAGGCGCACAACGTGCACCATTTGTTCGCGCGCGCGCCGTACGGGTTTCTCGCCCCGGTGGTGCCCGCCGAGCTACGCCGCCGGGCTGCCGCGCGCGGCGTGGATCACACCCGCCGCGGCGTCAGCGAGGTCGAGGCTGCCGAGGCGGCCGAAGCACCGACTCCGTGACCACGAGCGCTTTGCGCCAGGCCGGCACACGCGCCCGCCCGGAGAACACGTCGCCCCCGTGGGCCTCGATGCGGTCGAGGATCTCGGCGTAGAGCCGGCGCGCGGCGCGGATACACCGCGCCGATGACGGCGGAAGTTGCGTGAGCCCCGCGTCGGCAGACCGGTAGTAGTCGCGCGTGCGCGCGATCTCGAACGCCATCAGCGCGCGCCACTCGGGTGTCGCCCGCCGCAGCCACGGGTCGGCGCCGAACCGCTGAAGATCTTCTTGTGGGATGTAGACACGGCGGCGGTCGAGGTCTTCGTCGACGTCGCGCAGGAAGTTGGTGAGTTGGAACGCGATGCCGAGATCGCGTGCCGGACCCACGGCGTCGGGCGACCGAGGCTCGAGAATCGGGAGCATCATCTCGCCGATGACCGCTGCCGAACCGTCCATGTACACGAGCAGGTCGTCGAAGCGCTCGTAGGACGCAACCGTGAGATCCATCGCCATCGACCGCAGGAACCGCCGAAAGCAGTCGGGATCGATAGCGAACGCGCGCGCGGTGTGCACGACCGCTTTCAAGACCGGGTCGTCGGATGCGCCTGCGGCGAGATCGGCGAAGAACCGTTCGCCGAAGTCGGCAAGCGCCTTCTCGCGTACGTCGGTCGGCACGGGTCCGAGGTCGTCGGCGATGTCGTCGGCGTACCGGCAGAACCCGTAGAGCGCGTGCACGTAGTGGCGCTTGACCCGCGGCAGCGCGAACGTCGCCGCGTAGTACGTCGTGCCGTAGGCCTTGTTGAGCTCGCGGCAGCGGGCGTACGACGCTTCGAGGGTCACCACGGCCTCATGTTCCCCGCTGCCCGGCCCACTGGTCGACCCGCTCCGCGGCGAGCCGTCCCGAGAGCAACACCATCGGGATCCCGACGCCGGGGACGGTGCCCATACCGGCCAGTACGAGCCCCGGCACACGCCGATCGACGTTGCGCGGGCGGAACGGGCCGGTCTGGAAGAAGCGATGCGCGAGCGAGAACGGTGTGCCGCGCTCGAAGCCCTGCGCCTGCCAATCGAGCGGGTCGACGAGCCGCTCGACCACGACGTCGCCGACCGGGTAGCCGAGCGCGTCGAGCCGCGCGACGAGCTCGTCACGCAAGCCGGCGCGCTCCGCGTGCCAGTCGACGGCGCCGTCGAGGTTGGGCGCGGGCTCCAGCGCGTACAAGACGCTGCCGCCGGCCGGGGCGAGCGTGGGATCGGTGATCGTCGGGCTCGTCACGAGGATGGACGGGTCCGGCATGCGGTGTCCGTCGCGCAGCAGTGCATCGAACGCCTCGCGCCACGACGGGCCGAAGTGCAGGTTGTGGTGGGTGGCGTCCGCGGAAGGTGTGCCGCGTACCCCTGCGACCCACAGGACACACGACGGTGAGTACCGTCCGCGGCGGGTGACGCGCGGCGGGTCGAGGCCCAGCAACGCGCGGTACGTGCTCGACACGTCGATCGTGCTGACGACCGCGTCCGCATCGAGGCGCTCACCCGATGCGAGCCGCACGCCGCGCACCGAGCCGCTCGGCCCGCGCACGATTCCCTCGACCGGTGTGTCGAGTTGTACCTCGCCGCCGCCCTTTTCGATCGCGGCGCTGAGACCGCACGCGACCTGATGGATGCCGCCGTCGGCGAAGAACACGCCGCGCACGGTGTCCATGTAGGTGATGACGCTGTAGATGGCCAGGGCTTCGAACGGCGAGAGGCCTGCGTACATCGACTGGAACGAGAAGAGCTGTTGCAGCCGAGGATCGGAGAAGTACGAGGCGACCTGTTTGGCAAGGTTGCGCATGCCGCCCAGCCGAATGAGGTGCGTCAGCGCCCGCGTCTGCCCCGCGAAGTCGAGCGGCGAGTCGTAGTTGCGGGCGATGAAGTGCGGGAGCTCGAGCTCGTAGAGCTCGCGGAGCCAGCCTGAGAAGCGCTCGAACGCGAGAGCTTCGGCCGGGCCACAGACCTCGCGGATCTCATCGGTCATCGCGTCGCGCCCATGGCGCACGCGAAGCTCCGTGCCGTCCGCGAAGCACGCGCGATACATGGGGTCGACGGGTCGCAACCGGAGATGATCGACAATGTCTGCGTCCGCGGCGGCGAACGTGTCGGCCAGCAGATCCACCATGGTGAGCACCGACGGTCCGGTGTCGATGCGGTAGCCGCCGGCCTCGAGCACACCGGCGCAGCCGCCCGGCGCCGGCGCGCGCTCGAGGACGACGACCTCGTGGCCGCGTCCCACGAGATGGCACGCTGTCGACAAGCCGCTGAACCCGGCGCCGACCACGATGACGCGCATCGTCGGTCGCCTCAGCGGTCGCGCCAGGCCACGAACGCGCCCAGCTCTTCGAGTGCCATGCGCGCGTCAGCCATCAACGGCGCGTCGGCGAGTGCTCGAAACGACTCGTCGACCAGACGGGTGATCGTGGTTTCCACCTCGTCACGCGCTCCGGTCGCGACGAGCAGGTCCTGGAGCGCGACCACCTCGTCGTCGCCGAGGTCGCCGGCACCGAGTCGGGTGATCAGGGCCGCATCCGCTCCGCGGACACGGGCGGCGGCAGCTGCGATGAGCGGCGTGAGCTTGCCCTCGCGCAGGTCGTCGCCCACGGGCTTGCCCGTGATGGTCTCGTCGCCGAACACGCCGAGCAGGTCGTCGCGCAGCTGGAACGCCTCGCCGAGTGGAAGCCCGATCGCGGTGAGCGGGCCCTGCAGGTCGTCGAGCCGGCCCGCGAGCGCGGCACCGATGTGCAGGGGACGCTCGACGGTGTACTTGCCGGACTTGTAGCGCTCGATCCGCTGGGCCCGCGCGCCGTCGTTCGTACCCGCCGCGGTACCGACGAGGTCGAGGTACTGGCCGACGCAGAGCTCGAGGCGGAGCTCGTCAAAGAGCGGACGCGCCGTCGAAGGCACGGAGGCGAAGAGCACGTCCGCGTAGACGAACGCGAAGTCGCCCACCAGGATCGCGGCGCCTTCTCCGAAGCGACGGGTCTCGCCGCGCCACCGCTCCGCGTCGTGTACGGCGATGAATCGGCGATGGATCGCCGGGAGGCCGCGGCGGCGGTCGCTGCCGTCCATGACGTCGTCGTGCACGAGCGCGAACGTGTGCAGGAGCTCGAGCGCGGCGCCGGCGTCGATGACTCGTTCGTCGGCGCGGTCGCCATCGGCACCGGCGAACGCCCAGTAGCAGAACGCCGGCCGGAGGCGCTTGCCGCCGGCGGCAACGAGTTGCCGCAGGGCGAGCAACGGCTCCTCGAGATCGACGTCGACTCGGCCCCAGCGGGCCAGCTCGTCATCGAGGAACGTTGTGATGCGCGCCTCGACGCGCTCCCCCACCTCGGTCAAGCTCGGCGGAACGTCCATGAGTGACTCTCGGGCAGTTGTCTGCGACGCCATCGGCGGATGCTAGGCCCCGGCGGTGATTCGAGCCCGAGTCGCACAACGGATGACCGCGAGCGGCTCGCTACGATCCGCTCGATGGCCGAGTTTCTGTCCCCGGAATGGGTTGCCGCCCTCGACCGGGCCGCTGCCGCCTCGCAGGAGCTCCAGGCGGCCGCCGCGGGAGTGACGCTGGTCGTGCAGCAGGTCGTGCGGCGCGACGGGTCGAAGGAGCTGCGGTACTTCGTCGAATTCGATGACGGTCGCGTGCACGTGGAGCTCGGCGAGGCCCCGCACGCGGACCTCACCCTCATCACTGACACCGGCACGGCGCGCGCACTCGCCTCGGGGACGCTCAACGCGCAGGCCGCGCTGGGCGCCGGGCGCCTGGAGCTCGCCGGCCGGCTCGACGCGCTCGCGCGCCACGAGGATGTCATCGGTGCGCTCGGCGACGTGTTTCGCACGGTTCGGGATTCGACGACGTAGGCCCCGCGCGCCGACCCGCGCATGCGATCCCAGAAGCGAGTTGGGTGGACCGTTGCGGGCGGGCGGTAGCGTCGGGGCGTGCAACCGTTCGAGCGCTTGCGTTACCTCGCCCGGTGGGGCTCCGACGAAGACGGCGCGTTGGTTGCCGAGTCGGCCGACTGCCTGGCCGGGTTCGACGACGATCCTGCGGGGCTCGTCGTCGCGTGCCGGCGGCTCCTGCACCACCATCCCGACGTCGGGGCACTCTGGTGGTTGTGCTCGCGGGTGTTGTGCGCACCGGAGCCGGCCGAGGCTGCGATCGCGGCGTGGGATCTGTTGCACAACGACAACACTGCGGCCCGCATCGCCGCCTCGCTGCCGTTCCCGCACGATCCCCCGGTCGCCGTACTCGGTTGGCCCGAGGTCACCGCCGAGGCACTGAGCACGCGCCCGGATCTCGACGTGATCGCGATCAGGCGTCGCGGCGCGGCCGACCGGCTGCTCGCGGCACGCCTTCGTCGCACCGAGGCAACGGTGCGGGTGGTGTCCGATGTCGAGGCCGCCGCGCTCGAGCCGACGCACGTGCTCGTCGAAGTGTCTGCGATCAGCCCGGCGGGCGGCGCACTCGTACCGGCCGGCGCCACCGCGGTCATCGATGGCATCGGCAGTCGCGCCGAGCTGTGGCTGGTTGCTCCCGTGGGCCGCTTGCTGCCCGACCGCTTGTTCAGCGCGATGCAACGCGCGTTGGAAGGCACTCGCGCCGGCGACACAAAGACGACCACCACTGGTGCGTTCGATGACCCGCCCGATCAGCCCCACGACGTGCTCGAGGCCATCGGGCTCGGCCGCGTTGCCCGAGTCGCCGGCCCGACCGGCCTCGTCACCGTCGACGCGCTGGCCCGGCGACTCGACTGCCCGACCGCGCCGGAGCTGCTGCACCCCACCGGCTGAAGGCGGCAACCTGTCAGTCGTACGGGGGTCCGTCGCCCGGCGGTCCCCCGATCGCCGGTGGATCGATCGTGCGGCGGTACTGGTACGGATGCGTCGCCACGCGAACCACGAGCCGGCGGCGCAGGAACCCGCGCACGAGCGCGCGTACCGGTGGGAGCAGGAGCAGCAACCCGAAGAAGTCGGTCACGAAGCCGGGGATCACCAGCAACAGCCCGGCGACGAGCAGCAGCGCGCCGTCGAGGAGCTCCGGCCCCGGCACGCGGCCCGCGTCGAGCCCAGCCCGGATCCGGCGGAAGACGCCGAT
>DASVIY010000274.1:0-11985 GCA_036386195.1 Acidimicrobiia bacterium
GTCCCCGACGAGGTCACCGGGGGGCGCGACACCGTAGGAATGCGCGTGCCCGACGAGCCGGTGGCCCTCTCGCTTCTCCGGGCGTTCGGTGGCGCCATCGCGGCACCGTCGGCCAACCGGTTCGGTCGTGTGAGCCCGACCACGGCCGATCACGTGCGCAACGACCTCGGCGACGACGTGGACATGATCCTCGACGGCGGCCCGTGCGCGTTGGGTCTCGAGTCCACGATCGTCGACTGTTCGAGGGCCGTATCCGTGATCCTGCGCGAAGGCGGCGTGCCGCGCGAGCGCCTCGAAGCCGTCGTCGGCCACCCGATTGCGGTTGCGTCCGGCGACGACGCCGCGGGCACCGCGCCCGGCACGCTGGCGACGCACTACGCGCCGGATGCCCGCGTCGAGCTCGTCGGCGCGAGCGAAGTCGTCTCGCGCGCGGCCGCGCACCTCGCCGCCGGTCTTCGGGTCGGCGTGCTGGCAGAGAAGCCGCCTGTCGAGCTGCCGGCGGCTGTGGTCGTGCTCGACGCGCCTGCAGATGCGGACGAGTACGCGCGCGTGTTGTACGCGCGCCTCCGGGAGGCCGACGCGAGAACGCTCGACGTCCTGCTCGCGGTGGCGCCGTCCGCAGTGGGTATCGGCGCCGCGGTCGTCGACCGGCTCCGACGCGCCGCGACCCGTGCGCCGGTGCGATGAGGGCGCCCGGCGCGGCGCCGCGGCCGATCGGTGTGTTCGATTCCGGGCTCGGTGGCCTCACCGTGCTGCGCGCGCTGTTCGACCTCCTCCCCGAGGAGCCCGCCGTGTATTTCGGTGACACCGGTCGTTTCCCGTACGGCTCCAAGCCGCCGGACGACGTCCTCAAGTACTCGGTCGAGATCGCGGACGTCCTGGTGGACCGCTACGACGTCAAGATGCTGGTGGTCGCGTGCAACAGCGCGACGGCAGCCGCGCTCGAGGTGCTCTGCGCGCATGTCGACGTGCCGGTGATCGGCGTGATCGAGCCCGGCGTGCGCGCGGCGGCGAAGGTCACGCGGTCGGGACGAGTCGGTGTCGTGGGCACCGTCGGCACGATCGCCTCGGGCGCCTACCAGAGAGTCGCGCACGAGCTCGACGCCGGCCTCGAGCTCACGTGTGCGGCCTGTCCCGGATTCGTCGAGTTCGTGGAGTCGGGCGACATCGACTCGGATCAGGTGCACGTGCTCGCAGAACGGCTCCTCGCACCACTCCACGAAGCGCGTGTCGACACCCTGGTGCTGGGCTGCACCCATTACCCCCTGCTCGCCCGTACCATCAGTGACGTCATGGGCCGAGAAGTGGTGTTGGTGTCGAGTGCGGACGAGACCGCGTTCGCGGTCCGGGCGATGCTCCAACCCGGCGTGCTCCCGGGCGGGCCCGACCGCGCCGCGGCGCCCGCCCACACGTTTCTCACGAGCGGGGATCGCGAGACGTTCCGCACGCTCGGGGTCCGCTTCCTGGGTCCCGAGGCCGAGACGGTGACGGAGTGGCGATGGTGACGCGCTGATGGACCTCACGGTGCTCGGCTGCTCCGGCTCATATGGCGCGCCGGCCGGCGGTGCGTGCAGTGGCTATATGGTGCGTGCCGGAGGCAGCACGATCTGGCTCGACTGCGGCAACGGCACGTTCCCCAACCTGCAACAGCATCTTCCCATCGAAGATCTCACCGCCGTTGTGCTCACCCACGAGCACCCCGATCACTGCGTCGACATCTACGGCTTGCACGTCCTCATGCGGTACGGCCTCCACCGCGGCGGGCTGCCCGTGTTCGCGCCCGAAGGCCTCGAAACCCGACTCGGCGCGCTCGTCGGCGACTGGGGGGCCACCTTCGAGTGGAACGTCATCGGTGACAACGACCGTGTGACGATCGGCGATCTCGCGCTGCGCTTCGCGCGCACGGACCACCCACCGCCCACGTATGCGGTCGAGATGACGGGTGACGACAAGCGGATGCTCTACACCGCCGACACCGGCCCCAACTGGACCGTCGGCGCCTTCGACCGCAATGCCGACCTCGTGGTCTCGGAAGCCACCTACCAGCACGCGACGAAGGCCTCGCCGCTGCACCTCTCGGCCCACGAAGCCGGCGCGGCAGCCCGTGAGGCGGGCGCGCGCCGCTTGATGCTCACGCATCTCTGGCCACGGCTCGACCCGGTCATCACCGTCGAGGAAGGATCGGAGGCGTTCGGCGAGTCGGTGACGCTCGCCGCGCCGCACCTCGTCACCCGAGTCTGAGGAGCAGCATGGGGATCCGCAAGGACGGGCGTGAGCCCGACGAGCTTCGGCCGGTGCTGTTCACCCGCGATTTCACCGAGTTCGCGGCCGGGTCGGTGCTCGTCGACTTCGGCCGCACCCGCGTGCTGTGCACAGCGTCGCTCGAGGAACGCATCCCGCCGTGGTTGCGCGGCAGCGGCAAGGGCTGGGTGACGGCGGAGTACTCCATGCTCCCGGGCTCGACGGCCGAACGCGCCGGACGCGAAGCGGCCAAGGGCAAGCAGTCGGGCCGCACGCAAGAGATCCAGCGGCTGATCGGTCGTTCGCTGCGCGCGGTCACCGACCTCACCATGATGAGCGAGGTCCAGATCACGGTCGACTGTGACGTGCTACAGGCCGACGGCGGCACGCGCACCGCGTCGATCTGCGGGGGCTACGTCGCGTTGCACGACGCGTGCACACGCCTGGTCGCGGCACGCACACTCCCCGCTCATCCGATGACCGATCAATGCGGTGCGATCTCCGTCGGCATCGTCGACGCGCTCGCGCACCTTGATCTCGACTATTCCGAAGACGTCCACGCCGACGTCGATATGAACGTCGTGATGACCGGAGCAGGCGGCTTCGTGGAGGTGCAAGGAACGGCCGAAGGCGCGCCGTTCTCACGCGGTGAGCTCGACAACTTGCTCGCGTTGGCGGAGAAGGGCATCGGCGAGATCTTCGACGTGCAGCGGCGCATGCTGGCCGAACCACCCGAGCCGCGCCGCTCGTGACCCGCTTCGTGCTGGCGAGCGCCAACCCCGACAAAGCGCGGGAGATCACCGATGTGTTGCGCGAAGCGCAGACCGATGTCGAGCTCGCGCCGCGGCCCGATGACGTAGACGACGTCGACGAGCACGGCGCGACGCTCGAAGACAACGCGCGGTTGAAGGCCGTCGCCTTGTGTGCAGCTGTGCAGCTTCCCGCGATTGCCGACGACACCGGTCTCGAAGTCGAGGCGCTCGACGGCCGGCCGGGAGTCCGCTCCGCTCGTTACGCGGGCGACGCGGCTTCTTACGCCGACAATGTCGCCAAGCTCCTGCGCGAGCTTGCGGGCCTGCCGGTCGAACGCCGGGCCGCGCGGTTCTCGACGGTCGCGATCGCCCGGTGGCCCGACGGCCGCGAGGTCGCCGCGCTCGGCACGGTCGACGGTGTGATCACCGACGCGCCCCGCGGGCACGAGGGCTTTGGATACGACCCCGTCTTCGTGCCGCTCGAGGGCGACGGCCGCACGTTCGCCGAGATGGCCCCGTCGGAGAAGCACGCGCTCTCGCACCGCGGGCGTGCGTTCCGCACCCTCGCGCGCGGCGTACAAGCAGTGCTCGAAGCGGAGCGTGCCTAATGCCGTTGCACCCGGAGGCCAAGCACATCATCGACGTCGCCACGGCCGCCACCGGCCTGCCCGATCCCGACCCGTCGGTCGAAGAGCTGCGCGCGCAATGGGGCGCGTTCCTCACGATCCTCGGCACGGCCGCGGCTCCGGCGCCGATCTACTACGTCGAGAACCGCACCATCCCCGGTCCGGGCGGTGACATCCCGATCCGCGTCTACCGCCCGAGCGACGCGCCTTCGTTGCCGGTCGTCGTCTATCTGCACGGCGGCGGGTGGGTGCTCGGCAGCATCGGCGACTACGACAGCATCCTGCGGCCCGTCGCCAACCGCGTCGACGCGATCGTCGTGTCGGTCGAATACCGGTTGGCGCCCGACCACAAGTTTCCCGCCGCGCTCGACGACGCGTGGGCGGCGACGACATGGGTCGTGGCCCACGCCGCCGAGATGGGCGGCGACGCGCGGCGCGTCGCCGTCATGGGTGACAGCTCCGGCGGCGACCTCGCGGCGGTGATCGCGTTGATGGCCCGCGACGAGGGTGAGCCCGATCTCGCATTGCAGGTGCTGCTGTATCCCGTTGTCGACGAGGAGTTCACGAGTCCCTCGATGATCGAGAATGCGAGCGGTTACCTCCTCGAGACCGAGCGCATGCGCTGGTTCTTTCGGCAGTACCTCACCGACGCGGCTGACGGCGACGACTGGCGGGTCTCACCTCTGCGCGCGGCCGACCTCGCGGGAGTCGCTCCCGCGCTGGTCGTCACAGCGGAGTACGATCCGTTGCGCGATCAGGGCAACGCGTATTCGGCGCGCTTGCGCGACGCCTGTGTCGCGGTCGAGCACACCGAGTATCCCGGCGTGTTCCACGGCTTCTTCGGATTACAACAGATACTCGAGCCCGCCGAGCAACTGTTCGAGCAAGTCGTCGCCGCGCTGCGCCGCGCGTTTCAGGGGGCGTGAGCATTGGCCGTCATCGACATCGCCGGATTCGTCGCCGACCTCAAGGATCATGCCGTCGAGCATGGCTTTCATGTGCACGACGAGCGTCACTTCGTCGAGAGCTACTCACTGCGTCAAACCTGGGAGGTCGACCTGCACCCCGAGGAGGGATGCGAAGGCCCCGTCGACCTCTACCTGTCGCTCGAGATCGATCCGCGCGTCCTGCTCGGCTTCGAAGACGTCGTGATCGCCGTGCCGCCCGACGACGAAGACATTCCCGACGACTTCTTCTTTCCGCTCAACTTCACGTGGGCGCTGCCGCCGCTGGCACAAGGTCCTGACCTGCTCGTGCTGGCGACCGAGCTGGCCGGACTCGGCGGACCCGACCTCCCGCTCGAGACGTCGGCGATCGACTCGATCCCGGCCGTCACCGACGCTCCGGAGCGCAGCCTGCGAGTGGTTGCCCACCAGAGGGTCTCCCTCCTGCACATTCGTGACGGCGACGCGGTCTCCTGTGAGGTGCTCGAGCAGTGCCTTGCCGTCAGCCGCTACCTGCTCGCGGCCGCGGCGGGCTGGCTCGGCTAGAGAGCGGGCCCGCCCTCGCCCCTCGCCGGCGCCGTTTGCGCGGCCGACGCGGGAGAACGGCGGTCGGTGCGCAACAATGGGCGTATGCCCATGCGGATCGACTGTAAGCACTACGACAGCCGCACCTACCCGTCGGGCGAGATCGTGCGGAAGTGCCGGCTCGATCTCGCGCCGGAGGCGCCCTGGCGTTGTCCCGACGATTGTCCCGCATTCACCAAGCGGCGCATGGACGCCGGCTGGAACTACGGCAGCCTCGGCGTGTCGGGCCGGCCACCCGAGCCGGAGCCCGACGGCGTCGACGTGGCGGCGCTGCTCGATGAAGCCGAAGACATCGTCAACACGGCCGCGCCCGAGATCCTGGCCGATTTCGAGCCGCGGAAGAAGGGCCTTTTGCGGCGTCGGAAGAAGACCTCGAAGAAGAACAAGAAGCGCAAGTAAGCGGTTTCCCGCGCTCGCGTCGTCGCGCTTCGTCTGTTCCTCCGCGCCCGTTCGACGCTTCCGCACTTTTTAGGATACTTTGTACACCACATCTACTCAAACCCCACCGGAGGCTACGAATGCGGGCACGTCGAACCTTGATCGTCTGCGCCATGATCACGGCGATGACGGGCGTCGTGTCCTTTGCCGGGTCTGCGGGCGGGGCAACACCGGCTCCGCTGCCGAGCGAGACGCCCGACAACGCCAATACCGCGTTGACGATCCTGCCGCCGGGCAACGGATACCTCGACGGTCAAACGTCGGGGAACGCCGACGACCAGGCCGGCATGTACGACCACCTCGACGACCCGGTGGCCGACCACAAGCTCACCGACGCCGACCTCTCGAAGTACTTCAAGAACGAGACGCTCGCGCAGAAGGCCGGTCTGAAGGACCGTACCGAAGACCTCAACAGCACCGGCCACAACGTCGTGATCCGCTGGGACTCTTTCGGCGTCCCGCACGTGCACGGCAAGACGGCGGAAGACGTTGCCTACGGCGGCGGGTACGCGACCGCCGAAGCGCGTTACTTGATCCTCGAGCTCGCGCGGTTCTTCGGCCGCACCGGCCTGCTCGAGACCGCCGGTGGCGGTGACGGCATTCTGCAAGTCATCACCCATCTCGACACGCTGCCTCGGGTCAACTACTCGGAGCAGGAGCTGCAGAAGTCGATCGACGATGCGTTGGCGGCTGCGCCCCCGGGTCAGGGACCAAAGATCAAGTCGGCGCTCGACAGTTACCTCGGCGGCATCAACCACTGGTATGTGGGTCACCAGCAGACAGCGCCGCTGCTGAAGCTGCTCGGCTTCACTGACCCGAAGCCGTGGACCGAAACCGATGTCGTCGCGGCAGGTATCGCGGTCGACGACATCTTTGGTGCGGGCGGTGGCGACGAAGTCGGCAACGCACGTGCGCTCGAGGCGCTGCAGTCCAAGTTCGGCACGGGGACGGGCAAGGCCCTCTACGACGACCTGCGCATGCCCGACGATCCCAACAAGGCCACCACGATCCCGGGCAACTTCCCGTACCCGTTGTTCAGCGACGGCGCCTCCGCCGCTCACGCGGTCGACCCCAACGCGGTGGCGATGGTCGATCCGCAAACGACCACGATGGTGCAAGGCTTTCAGCAGCCGGCGCTGCCGCACGCGAGCAACCACCTCGTGCTCGCCGCGAGCCGCTCCAAATCACATCACCCGATCATGGTCGGGGGCCCGCAGTCGGCGTATTTCTTTCCGCAGCTGCTCTTCGAAATGGAGTTGCAGGGCGGCGGCTACAAGGCGAGCGGCATCACGTTCCCCGGCATCGGGCCGTGGATCGTCATCGGCCACTCCACCAACTACGCATGGACCGCCACTTCAGGTAACTCCGACCTCGTCGACGAGCGCATCGAGAAGCTGTGCGCGCCGGCGGGCACCGCCGTTACCAAAGACACGCACGCGTACGTGTTCAACGGCCAGTGCGTGCCGATGACGAAGCCCGACGGCGACGCGCAAACGATGTGGCGCACCGTGCACGGTCCCGTGATCGGTACCGCAACGGTCAAGGGCGCGCCGGTCGCGATCGCACGACAGCGCGCGTCGCGCAACAAGGAAGCAGACGCTTCGTTGGCGTTCTGGACGCTCAATCACGGCACCGTGAAGAATGCGAGCCAGTTCGCGTCGACGATGAGCTCGATCCCGATGAGCTTCAACTGGTCGTACGTCAACCAGAAAGACATCGCGTACTTCCATTCCGGGCTGTACCCGATTCGTGCCGCCGGCGCGTCCTACGACTTGCCCACCTGGGGCACCGGCCAGTGGGAGTGGCCCGGGTTCGTGCCGTGGCAGCAGCACCCGCAAGCAGTCGACCCGCCGTCCGGCGAGATCGTGTCGTGGAACAACACGCCGGCGCGCGGTTGGCAGTCGGCCGACAACGCCTGGGGCGAGGGCGCCATTCAGCGTTCCGTTCTCATCTCCGGTCGCGCGAAGAACCTGACCAACTCGACGCCGGCCACCGCGGTGAACGCGGTGCAAGACGCCGGCACCGCTGATCTCCGCGGCCAGTTGGTCGTGCCCGAAGTGGTGGCCACTCTCGGCAACTCGAAGCCGCCGGCGGGCAAGGAGTATCTCAACGAGATCCGCACGAAGCTCGCCGCCTACGCGGCGAGCGGCGCGCATCGACGTGACCGTAACTACGACTACTTCTATGACGACCCGATGACGCCTGTCGTCGACAACTTGTGGCAGCCGTTGCTGCACGCAACGTTCGACGGCAGCCTCGGTACCTATATGACCGACGACAATCTGCGTCGTCCTCAGTCCCTCGACAATCCGCCGGCCGCGAGTGGTAGCGCGTTCGACGAGATCGGTTGGTACACACTGGAGTGGCGTGAGCTCCGTCGGACCCGCGGCGCCGAGGCCCGTCCGGCAGGTACGCCGGCTCTCTGCGGCGGTGGCGGCCTCACGAAGTGTCGAGCCGACCTCTGGGGCGCGCTCGATGTCGCGTACCAGAAGACACGCAGCGTGCAGTTCCTCGGCAACACCAACGTGAGTCAGTGGGTGGGGTGGACGGTGCCCGACCGCATCTCGTTCCTGCCGTACATCTTCAACTCCGACAGCATGCGGTGGGTCAACAAGCCGACCTACCAGCAGGTCATGAGTTTCGGGAAGTAATTGCGGCGTCTTTGGAGGATAATGAGGGTAATGGAGCCAGTGCGAGCGGAGGGACTCGAACCCCCACGTCCGAAGACACCGGGACCTAAACCCGGCGCGTCTGCCAGTTCCGCCACGCTCGCGACCCGACCACGCTACCGGCAGCTCGCGGCTTCCGTCCGCCAGCGGACAGTTCGCGCGTTCAGAGCATCCGGCGATCCCACCTGGGGACCCGCCCGCAGACGCGTCCACCGGCGCTCCATCCAACTCCGCGTCGCGCTGGGGGTCTTGTTCGCGGTGATCACGCCGCTCGTGCCGGGATTCCCCCCAGGTGCGCGGCTCGAAACATTCCTCCTGGTCGGCGGCTACATTCTGTTCGCGACGCTGGCTGATCTCGTGATCGGTCGCAGGTCGTTGACGTTCGCGTACACGATCGACTCCGTGGCCGGTGTCGTCATGTTGTACGGCGCGGTTGTGCTCGTCCCGGACTTGTTCGTTCCCGCGCTGTTCCTGTGCGCTCTCGCGGTTGTCGCCCGCACGCCGCTCTCGGGGATTCGGGCGGGGCTGTTGCTCGCGGCCGCGGGCAGTGTGGCGGCTGCGCTCGCGCAGTGGACCATCGCGCCCGACCAGCGGCTACCCGCCTACCTCATCATCATGTTGTTCCCGTACCTCGCGTCGATCGCACTGCTCATCGACTGGCTCACGCGCGAGCGTCGCCAGTCGATCGCGCATTTCGAGCGTTTGTACGAGGCACTACGGTCGGTGTCTTCCACGCCCGACCTCGAAGCCACGCTCAGCTCGATCGTGCGCTCGGTACACGACGCGATCGGAGCGAGCGAAGCCGCGATCCTGCTGCCGGGCGGCGACGGGTTCATCCTCGCAGCGGCACATGGCGAGCGCGGCTCGATGCAGTTTGACGGGCCCGTGCCCGACGCCAAGTACACGAACACCGACGGGCCCACGGCGCTGGCGATGACGACAGGCACGACCGTCATGATCGAGGACGTCGAGCGCGAGGAACGCTTTCCGGGCTGGCAGACCGGGAAGGGTGCCGCGCTCGCGAAGGGTGGCCTGCATTCGCTCGTGACGGTGCCGCTGCGCGTGGGCGACGAGACAATCGGCGCGCTCGTCACGTGTTACCGCTGGCGGGGAGCACTCGACGATCAGGAGCGTTTTCTGCTCGAGAGCTATGCCGATCAGTGCTCGCTGGTGATCGTCCGCGCGCAGGCCTACGAGCAGGAGCGTCGCGCCGCGGAGCAGCTTCAGGAGATCGCACGCCTGCGCTCCGAGTTCTTCGCCCTCGTGTCGCACGAGTTGCGCACACCGCTCACCGCTTCCAAGGGCTTCATCGGCACCGTGCTCACCCACTGGGACAAGCTCGATGACGAGAAACGGCGCGAGCTCCTGGGGCGGGCCTCGCACAACCAGGATGACCTCGCCCGGCTGGTCGATCAGTTGCTCGATTTCGCCAGGATCGACGCCGATCGCGTGCAGATCGACCTGCGGTCGTGCTCGCTCGCCCGGTGCGTCGACGAGGCGGTCACCGATCTCGCGCCGGTGCTGGCGGGTCACAAGTTGGAGATCGATGTTGATCCGACGGTGCGCGTGCACGCCGACCTCGCCGCGATCCGCCGCATCCTCACCAACCTGCTCACCAACGCGGTGAAGTTCTCGCCGCGCGCGTCGACCGTTCGCCTCGAGGCGGTGTCGCGCGACGAAGAGGTGCTCGTCTCGGTTGCCGACGAGGGCATCGGGATCGCACCCGAGGACCACGAGCGTGTGTTCGACGCGTTCTTTCAAGCGCCGGAGGCGACGCTCTCGCGCCGCGGCACCGGCATCGGACTCTCGATCGCCCGGCGGTTTGTCGATGCGCACGGTGGTCGGATCTGGGTGACGAGCGAGCCCGATCGCGGCGCGACCTTCTGGTTCACGTTGCCGGCGGCGGCGCCGGAGCCCGTCGTGCCGCCCTCGCCGTCGCCCGGGAGCGCCAGCCCGCGGAAGGCCGCCGTCTAACCTGCGGTCACCGCCGGGGTCGTGCGGTCCCGGTCCATCAGGCGTTCCGGACGAGCTGAACCGACCGCTACGATGGCTTTGCCACCATCAGTGGGCGTCGAACGCGCTTCGTGGAGGCTCGAGGGATACATCAGGTGCGTACGCGGCGACCACACCCGTTCATACTGACCGCGTTGCTTGTCGCTTGTGTCGGGTTCGCAGGGCCGGCGTCAGCCGAGGCGTCCGTCCCGTCCGTCGCTCCCACGCCGGACCCGCCGGTGGCGGCGCAGAGTGCCGCGAACCTCGACGGTTCGGTCGACGTCGGGGCGAGCGTGCGGGTGGGTGGCGACGTCAAAGTCGAGCAGTTCCGCGCTGCATCGGTAGGCGATGCCGACGCGCTGGTCGCGCAACTGCGGCGCACGCCGGGCGTCATTGCTGCGGAGCCGAAGGTCCGGGTGCACGGGTCGGCGGTGGGTCCAGACCCCTACCGACCCCAGCAGTGGGCGCTCGAGCGCGTGCCGTTCGGCGCTGCGAGCGCGCTCGTCAATTCCAACGATCCGTCGGCGCTCGCACAGCAAATCGTTGCGGTCATCGACTCGGGTGTGAACGCGGCCCATGAGGATCTCGTGGGTCACGTGATCAGTGTCGGGGCCGACTGCCTCTCGGGTACATGCGTGTCGGGCGGTGCACATGGCCTGACGGATCCCGACGGTCACGGTACGTTCGTGGCGAGCATCATCGGCGCGACCACCGGCAACGCACGCGGTATTGCCGGTGCTGCGACCGGCGCGCCCATTCTCTCCGTACGCGCGCTCGACGCGGAAGGCGGCGGCGACAACTTTTCGACCAGCGCCGCCATCTATTACGCGGTCCAGCACGGTGCCCACGTGATCAACATGTCGCTCTCGGGTGACCCAAATGTGCGGTCGTCGATGATCACCGCCGCCGTGCAGGCGGCGACCGACGCCGGCATCACCGTGGTCGCGGCGGCCGGCAACAACGGTGATACCGGCGACGCCACGACTCCGGTGTATCCCGCGAACGACCCGGACGTGATCGCCGCGACGTCGACGAACCCGGACGACAGCCGCTCGTACTTCTCGGACTACGGCGGCTGGCTCGACAGCAAAGGCCTGTCGGCGCCGGGCGTGCAAATCTGCGGTGCGAGCGGAAGCGGCGACTACGTCGCGGAGGCGGGCACGTCGTTCTCGTCCCCGCTCGTCGCGGCCGCCGCGGCGCTGACGCGGGCGGCAGGCGCCGCACCCGGCGCGGTGTCTACGACGCTGTTCGACCAGGCCGAGACGATCGGCGTAACGCACGCAACCTTGAGCAATGCACCGCTCCTGAATCCACTCCGGGCGGTGCAAGCGGCGCTGGGTCAGACGATTACGGGGTTTCAACCCGACGACGCGGACGTTACCGACAGCCCGGGCGGGTACACGCTCGACGGCTGGGGCTCGCTGCACCCGTTCGCGGTCGGCTGCAACCTCCCGCCGCCCGATCCTCGCGGTCTGACGACGTGGCGCGGCTGGGACATCGCCCGTGGTGTCACCGTGATCTCGCACCAGGCCGGCGGCTACACGCTCGACGGTTGGGGCGGGCTGCACAAGTTTCGGATCGGGTTCGGGTCAACTCCACCAGACGTGACCGGCGCGCCGTACTGGTCCGGCTGGGACATCGCGCGCAGCATTGCGGTGGTGCCGAACGCGACCGCGGGCTCGCGGGGCGGGTACACGCTCGACGGCTGGGGCGGGCTGCACAAGTTTCGGATCGCGGG